>NZ_QGHD01000008.1 GCF_003148885.1 Hallerella porci
CTAAATCAACAGCTTCTCTAGATGTTTGTTGAAACTCCGTATTTTGTGAAGATTCGTTTTCTTCATTCTTTTCTGCTAAGACGGGGCGAACAGATAACCCATAGTCGCGGCAGGCGTAGTCGTCCACGATCTGACCGCCCGAACCGAAGCCCAAGTTGTAAGCGCTCTCGCTGCCGCGCTCGGTCGGAGTAGAACTCCAGCAGCGGCCGATACTCCCTGCGTCGTCCAAACCAGAATCGGGAAGGAGCCCTGCCGCTGGGAGGAAAATTGAATTTCCATTCGGACCTGTTACTTTACAACCATTTCTATGATTTTTGCTTGTCCACTTCCATTCACATTTTTCAACTAATTCTCGATATTCTTCTTCTGTTGGCATGCGCCATTTTCCGCCCCAATTGGCTGTAGCTGCGTCATACTTCGGGCTGCCTGCTATATCAAAATTGAAGTCATCCTTTTGATATGTTAGGCTATTTTCATCGGTGTATTCTGCTTTGGGTTCTATTTCGCCCCATGCAAAGTAATCTCCATAATCTTCGGAATTTGTAGCCCCTACATTATGATCAGCCCACCGAACTGACAAGCCTAAATCAACTGGTTCACCCACCACTGGTTTTGCACTCAATGGTGCTGTACAAAAAGGACACTGCTGTAATTTTGCAAGAACTTCTTCTGGAAAATTCAATTCCATTCCACATTGGGGGCATTTTTTTGCCATATTTACAATCTCCTTTTGAATTTGTTGTTTTAGGTTAAGCTTTTGACTATACGAAATCCCGTATATTTGTGACCGTTCTCGTTCGATTTGATTCCTCGTTTCTTGCGGTCGCGGACCTGCAAGCCCGCGACAAATAAATCGAATAAATCAAATGAAACGAATGCGCTACGCTATTCTGCTAAGACGGGGCGAACAGATAGTCCGTAGTAGCGGCGGCTGTCGCTCACGTACATACTACCAATAAAATAGCCAATAAAAGGATTAAACTTTTCACCATTTAATCCTTTTTTATAGAGAATACTATTTTATGTGCAAAAGTCCAATCTCTTGAAATTTTTCTTTATACAATTGAATTTTGTTTTCTCTTGTCCAGAGGCCGCTTTTTTGAGTTTCTCGACTTGAACTTGGAAGGCAATAGATTGTTATTTTTTCAAGTTCTGCAGAATCACCGATTTTTGAAAGCTTGATGCTAAATTGTTCATTGACAATTTTTGCAGGTTCACCTTTTCCTAAAATAAACAAAGCTTTACAATCAGGAACAAATTCTAACAAAGCTTTAATATCTGTTGCTTGAACACAAGGATTTTTTTTATCAGCAGCTCCTTTTTCTTTTCGATGAGCGATTGTGACAACATCATACAATCCGATTCCTTTTTCACGCAAAAATTCTTCAATTTTACTTTGGTCATAAACCTTTTTAGAGGCAGGCTTTATAAAATGCTTTTCATCATTAAAAAAAATTGCCCCCAACATTTCCCACATTTCATTAGTGGAGCTTGAATAATAAAAATCCATTGTGCGGTTTTCTTTTGGCGTAGGAAAATACCCAAACATCAAAACTTTCGTATTTTGAGGTAAAAAGGGTCCGAATGGATGAACTTCAATAGGATTAATCATAGAGAATGCTCCTTTTAAGCAATGTTACAATAGCATTGTAAAAAAAAATACATTTGTCAATGTTTTTTACAAATTTTTTGAAAATTTATGGAAGTAAAACACTTGCCTCATAGTCCTACTAACTTAATTCAACTAAAGAACTAAGAACTTCCAAGTTTCATATATCGCTACGCTCAGAATGACACAGCATTCGTTCCATACTCTCTAGGACTTTCCAAAGGGCGTAAGGAAGAAAAGTATTCCCTTGCCAAAGGATTCTTGAAAGCGGGAATTCCGATTAAGACTATTGCAAAAGTTACCGGCCTTACAATTGACGAAATTAAAGCTCTGTAACAAAGAACCCTTCGGGGTTCTTTTTGATTTGAATGAAACGCTGACAGCAAAATTCCCTCCTTTTTGGTTACACGCATTTTCAATCAATTAAAATATATTTAAAATCGGTATGGAAAAAATTTCTAAAGAAGAACTACAATTTATGCGTCGTGCATTTCGCAATGTTCTTGTCGAATGGCGCGCAGAAAGAAATCTCTCTCAAAATCACGTGGCGCATCATTGTTCTCTTTCGAACCAGCAAGTGTATCGTTTGGAAAATGCACAAGAATCCCCCACTCTCACTTCTCTTGCAAGTATTATTACAGGACTTGAAAAAAATTGGTTCGAATTTGGGATGACGATGGAACGAGCTGTTCATCGAGAACAAGAACTTGAAAATCACAAAGCCGAAAAAGAGCGAATCATCGCCGAGCGCATTGCCGCATGGGCTGCTCTAAGACAAAAAAGAATTTATCTTCAAAATACCGCACGGAAAAATTGGCTCTAAATAGCGAATCTAACTTTTCAACGATTTTAAAATGCGCTGCAGTGAAGTTCTTTATCGCCCGATTTAACTTTAGCGAGAATTTCTAAGCGAGTTAATTTTTGCATCATTAAAATGTTATCGTCTTCCATTTCTACATTGCCGCTTTCGCCGTAACGGTTGACGATAATGCCGCGAATTGAAATGCCTCGACTTTTGGCGTATTCGGCAGTTAAAACGCAGGCGTTGATAGATCCGAGCGCTGCTGTGGTGACGATTAAAATCGGAAGATTCACCGTTTTAATAATGTCTTCCAAAAAAATTTGTTTTTCTGCGTCGTAGCGAATCGGGCAAATGATTCCCCCGCTGCCTTCGACAAAGATAAACTGATGTCGTTTGCAAGCAGCTTCAAAATCTGCGCGAACTTGAGAAAGTTCAACGGGATTTCCTTCTTTGCGGGCTGCGAGATGCGGAGAAACCGCTTCTTTGTAAACGTAGCTGACGAGTTCTTCTTCAGAATCGGAAAGGCCTGCAAAATTTTTCACATAATCTGCATCGCCTGCAATCCATTTTCCATTGCGAAATTCTGCACCGCTGAGAGCAGCTTTATAATAGCCCGCATCCATTCCTAAATCGCGCCATTTTTTGACAAGAAGTGCTGTGACAAAAGTTTTCCCGACATCGGTTCCAGTCGCTGTAACAAAATATCCTTTCATCTTTTCCTCTGCGAAAATTTATTCGTGAAATTCATCGTCGTCCGTAACGGGCGCAGGTTCACATTCTCCGATTTTTTTTATCGCTTCGCAAATGCGATCGATTTCTGCATCCGTTGTGATGAACGGAGGCATCGTGTAAACGTAATTGCAAAATGGACGCAACCAAACTCCGGTTTCGCGGATGACTTTTAAAATATCTTCGGCAGATGGTTTTGCTTTGAGTTCCAAAACGCCAATCGCACCGAGGACGCGGACATCGGCAGCGTTTTCCAAATTTTTGAGCGGTAAAATATTTTGCTTTAACCGTTTTTCGATGTGGGCAACTTCTTTTTTGTAATCGCGATTTTCAAAGAGCGAAAGCGAAGCAATTCCCGCAGCACATGCGAGCGGATTTGCCATATAAGTGGGACCGTGCATGAACGCAGAAATTTTACTATTCGTAATCGTTTCGGCGACCATTTCCGAAGCGACGCAAGCCGCCATCGTAATGCTTCCGCCGGTGAGAGCTTTTCCGATGCACATAATATCCGGAACAATTCCCGCGTGTTCCATTGCAAAGCGCGGACCTGTCCGATAAAATCCCGCGGCGATTTCGTCCAAAATCAAAAGGATTCCGTTTTCATCACACAATTTGCGCAAGCGTTTTAAATACTGCGGATGATAAAGCCACATTCCGTTTCCGCCTTGAAAAACGGGCTCGCAAATGACGGCTGCGATTTCTTTTTTGTGAAGCGCAACCACTTCTTCCATCGAACGAAAATCTTCATCGTTCCATTCACCGTCCGCGCGGCAGTTGGGACGCTCTGCAAAATAATGCTGCGGCATAATTCCGCGGAAAAGTACATGCATTCCATCGGGATCGCTGAGCGCCATCGCACCCGCAGTGTCACCGTGATAGCCGCCTTTGAGCGCGACCAATTTGCATTTTTCGGGATGCCCTTTTGCATACTGATATTGCACCGCCATTTTCGCAGCACATTCTACCGAAATGCTTCCCGAATCGGCGAAGAAAATTTTATTCAATCCCGCGGGCAAAAAGCGAACCAATTTTTCTCCGAGTTCAATTGCGGGCTCGTGAGTGAATCCGCCGAACATCACGTGGCACATTTTTTCACTTTGCTTTTGAATCGCTTCGACAATTTCTGGCGCATTATGACCATGAGCCATGCTCCACCAACTTGAAACGGCGTCGATTAAATGATAACCGTCTGCGGTTTCGATGGTCGTTCCGTGCGCCGATTTTGCGAGGAATCGCGCCGGTGTATTTTTGAGAGCGGCATAAGGATGCCACAAATATTCGCTATCAAATTGCAAAAGATTTTTCATTTTTTTACCCGAGAATTGCATTGAGCAATTCATTCAACACAATATTTGCCTGCGGGATGTAACGTTCACCCAATTCTAAAATTTGCGGCTTTGTTTGGACGAATTGACGATAATTGGAAAGTTCTAAATTCAGTTCATCCGCACAATTTTCCAAAATGCTTTTCATCGATTCTGCGGTCGTTTCTAAGTGAAATTGAAGCCCGACAGATCGTCCGATTTTAAAACCTTGATTTTTACACGCTTCGCTGTAAGCAAGCGGCACCGCATATTCTGGAATATCAAATGTTTCGCCATGCCAATGGAAAGCGTTTAACGATAATCCATTTTCAAAAGTCACCGGAAACCAACCGATTTCTTTTTCCGGATTTTTTCGAATCGGCGCATAAAATGCATTTGCGAGTAATTGTGCACCCAAACAAATTCCGAGTAGCGGTTTATTCGCCGCAAACATTTCGCGGCAAAATTGTTTTTCGGCTGAGAGAAACGGAAATTTATCTTCGTCTAACGCACTCATCGGTCCGCCCATTAACACGGCAAAATCGACTGCTGAGGAATCTGGAACCGCATCGCCTGCATATAAATTCACTCGGTGAATGCGATGCCCTTTGGCTTCTAAAATCGGAAGGATGGCACCCGGTCCTTCGAATTCAACATGTTGAAAAATGAAGGTTTCCATGACACTAATTTAAATTAGAAATGAACAATTTTTTGCTTTCGAAAAATGATTATCCCGCTTTAAGGGCAATTAAAATTTGGAAATAAATTTTACAACAAAAAATCCCCGGCGAATGCCGGGGATTTTTACGTTACGCTTTTAGCGATTACTGAACGCGCTTCATCATAATGCGGCGGTTGAGTTCACGACCTTCTGCAGTGCTGTTGTCTGCGACCGGATCGGCTTCGCCCTTACCGATTGCTTCCAAGCGGCCCTTGTCAACGCCGTTCTTCACGAGTTCGGTGACAACGGCATCAGCACGCTTCTGAGAAAGTTTCAGGTTCGTCTTGTCGTTACCGCGGTCATCGGTGTAACCGAGAATCTGGTAACGTTCATTCTTACGTTCCTTCGTGTTCAAGCTCTTGGCGAGTTCGCGGAGAGATCTCTTCGAGTTCGCTGTGAGTTTTGCCTTACCGCTTGCGAAGTAAACTTCAAGTTTGATTTCTTCAACAGCGCAGCCGTCAGCATCCAACGAGCCCGCTTCGAACGGACACTTGTCGAGGCCGGTGCACTTATCCTTGAAGACTTCGAGCATGCCCTTCTGCGTTACCCACGGATCGCAAACGCCATCGTTATCCGAGTCCGGATTATCAAGCGGGCAACCGTTGTTCTGGACAGAGCCAGAATCGAGCGGGCACTTATCAATGCCAGAGCACTTATCCTTGAAGAGTTCAAGCATGCCCTTCTGAGAAACCCACGGATCGCAAACGCTATCGTTATCCGAGTCCGGATTATCGAGCGGGCAACCGTTATTGGCTACTGCACCCGAATCATACGGGCACTTGTCGAGGCCGGTGCAGACATCCTTGAAGACGTCAAGCATACCCTTCTGCGTTACCCACGGATCGCAAACGCTGTCTTTATCCACGTCCGGATCTTCGGTCGGGCAACCATTCGTTGCGAGCGGACCCTTTTCATTCGGGCACTTGTCGAGGCCAGTGCAAACGCTCTTGTAATCATCGAGCATACCCTTTTCGGTAACCCACGGAGAGCAGACGCTATCTTGGTCTGGGTCCGGATTTTCGAGCGGGCAGCCATCATTTTCAACCGGTCCGTATTCAGCCGGGCACTTATCAACGCCCTTGCACTGTTTCACGTTCGGATCTGTCGGATTTTCAAAGAAGTAACCGAGACCCTTTTCGGTAACCCAAGAATCGCAGAGACCGTCACCGTCCACATCCGGATCTGGCCACGGGCAACCCTTATTAGCAACCGGACCACTTTCGCCCGGGCACATATCGTAACCCTTACAAACATTTGCAAAGTCAGCGAGACGACCTTCGTCAGTCACCCACGGAGAGCAAATCGAGTCATTATCCGGGTCCGGATTCTTCGACGGGCAACCGTTAAAGGCGAGAGAACCTGCTTGGTTCGGGCATTCATCAATGCCTTCGCAAACATCCTTGAACTGGGCGAGCATATTCTTTTGAGCTACCCACGGATCGCAAACGCCATCACCATCGGCGTCCGGATTGTCGAGCGGGCAACCGTCCGAACCATTACCGGCTTCGTTCGGGCAACGGTCAATGCCTTCGCAAATATCAGCAAATTCAGCGTTCAAACCTTTTTCTGCCACCCACGGATCGCAGATACCATCTTCATCCAAGTCCGGATTCGGCCACGAGCAACCGTCGTTGCGCTTGTCGCCTCTTTCGTCCGGGCACTTATCGTCCGAGTCAGGAACACCATCACCGTCACGATCCGGATCGATCAAGAAGCCAGACCAAGTGATGCCGCCAAAGCCAGCAGCGGAAGGAGTCGTACGAGCTTTGTATGTCCATTCCTTTTCCGATGCGCCATCGCTGCCCTTATGCGTTCCGTCATGCGAGAATGCGCCCGAAACCGGAGCTGCCGTATGGCTCTTTGCGAGAGCGAAATGACCGCCGACCTGCAAGTCTAAGTGCGAACCGATGTGGAACACGAGACCGACAGAAGCTTCGTTCATGCCCATATCTTTCACGAGGTCATAAGAACCGTCGGCGATATCCATATAATATTCACCGAAGACCGAGACCACCGGAAGAGGATAGACTTCGAGGCCTGCGGCAAACGAGAAGAAGTTCGGGAAAGCGTCATTGCCCACCGTAAAGCGATAGCCACCGTTCAAATGGATGAGGAGCGGAGCGGCATCGGTTTTACGAAGGTCCATCGTTGCAGCTGCGGTAATCCGCATAATCGAATTGCTCGAACCGAACGAATAAGCGCGACCATTATCTTTGTTAATGTAATCCGGCTGACGAATCCAAGCACCGCGTTTGTTCTTATCGGTGGTCGGGAAGTCGGCGCCGAGAATCAATGCGAGATCAAAGAGCTGATCTTCGGGAAGCGGAGCGCGGAATTTCATGCTCGCACGGAGATTACCGAGGTAACCTTGGTTCGCAGCATCCGCTTTCTTAAAGCCGACGTGGTCATAGTAAACCGGAAGCATAATAGACACGTCCACCACTTCGAACATGCCAAAAGCCATACCGAAGTAACCACTTCCGCCAAAATATTCGGAAATTTTGTCGCCGTCAACAGCGTGACCATTGTCAAAACCGTCCAAGACACTCTTATCATTGGAGAAGTCACCCAAAACGGTGATTCCCAACTGACCGTGCTTCATCGATTTTGCTGAATAGGTTTTGTCGAAACCGAGTTGTGCATCGCGGTTAAAGGTTTCATGCGCAAAAGCCATTGAAGCCGTTAAACCGAGAAGCGCAAGACACTTCATACAGTTTTTCATTGGTTCTCCTTCTTATAACCAATCCGACCCGCTAAGAAATAGCGAGTCCAACCCTTTTTTGAAAAGATAGTTAGAAAAAACGTTTTTGTCTTTACCGAATTGCGGAAGCGCACCTTCGTTTCTGCATTTTTACAATTTTCGCCGTTTTTTGGAGAATTTTCGGCAAAATTCAGGGTTTAATTTTACAATTTGCAAATAATTTTGAGAACATTTTAATCATTTCATTTTTATCAAAATTTAGAATTTTCCATTATTTTTCAAAGAAATTTAAAATTTTTCACTTTTCTCTATTGACTTTTCTCCGCTTTAGTTTAAATTATTTTTGAGAACATTCTCAAAACGGGAAAACTTTTCCAAGGATTGGTGTTGTATGAAGAATTCATCGCACAAAAATTCACTTTTGGTTTCGACAATCGCTTTCGGGCTTGCGGCAACTGCAGCGAATGCGCTTACCATTCAAGAAGCGGGCGGTTGGTTTGAAACCGCTTACGCCAAATGGACTCCGGTAAGCGGCGCTACCAAATACAATGTTTATTGCGACGGCGTTAAAATTGACGATGCGCTGATTCGCACTTATAGCGGTTATGTCCGCGCGGACATTCCGGGAATTTCTGCAGGTTCTCACACTATCAAAGTTGCTGCGGTGACGGCGAGCGGTGAGAGTTCCTCAGAAGTCACGACGAAAACCATCACAGCGATTGCGCACGATCGGAGCGGTTTTGCGTTTTCGGACGGACGCGTTCCGGGCGCTTATAAAGCCGACGGCACTTTGAAAAATGGCGCGGTGATTATTTATATGTCCGAAGCGACGAAAGAAACGGTGACGATGGATGTGACCACCAATTCGAAAGGCACGAAGACGACTTGCAAAAGCGTTCAAGGCATTTTGAATTGTTACAAGAAAGGTTACGAAACGCGGCCTCTTGATATCCGCTTGATTGGAAATGTCACCGATTCCGATTCTTTGGTCGGCGGCGATATGATGATTGATTTAGGAAATTCGACGAATTCTTATGTTACTGTCGAAGGCATTGGCGAAGACGCGACCGTGAACGGTTGGGGCATTCGCATTAAAAATGCGCAGAATGTCGAAGTCCGCAATGTGGGCATTATGAACGTCAATTCGGGCGAAGGCGATAACATCGGGCTTCAGCAAGGAAACGCTCACATTTGGGTGCACAATAATGATTTCTTCTACGGAGACGCAGGCTCGGACGCAGACCAAGCAAAGGGCGACGGCGCTCTCGATTGCAAAAAATCTTCGTACGTCACATTTAGCTACAACCATTTCTGGGATAACGGCAAGAGCAATTTACTCGGCCTTTCGGAAGGCGTCTACAGCTACAATTCCACCGACTATTACATTACTTATCATCATAACTGGTACGATCATTCCGATAGTCGTCATCCGCGCGTGCGCTTTTACAATGCTCACGTTTACAACAACTATTACGATGGCAACGCAAAATACGGAGCTGGAAGCACTCAAGGTTCGTCGGTCTTTATGGAAGGCAATTATTTCCGCAACTGCAAATATCCGATGCTCACTTCGATGCAAGGGTCGGATTTGTATGCGGGCACAGCGACAAGCTCGACGGAAAATGCCACATTCAGCAAAGAACCCGGCGGATCCATTAAAGCGTTCAACAATTTCATGGAAGGCGGTTACACTTTCATTCCTTACGGCGCAACTTCTTATGTGAACAAAGGCGAATCCGTTTCGGCTGCGACAATGAATGTGAACACGCAAACCGATTTTGATGCTTACGTCGTCAAGAGCGCAAAAGAAACCGTTCCGAATTCCGTAAAATCAAAATCCGGAGCGCATTATTACAGCAACTTTGACACCGGCTCAAAAATGTATTCTTACAAAGCAGAAGAACCTGCTGCGGCAAAGACAACGGTCACAACTTATGCAGGTCGTATGCACGGCGGCGATTTCCAGTGGACATTCACCGCAGCCGACGATGAATCGTATGCAGTGAATACGGCGCTCAAAAATAAATTGAATAATTACACGAGTGCGCTCAAAAGCATCCAAGGAACGGGCGCAATCATCATTACAAGTTCGAGCAGCGAAGCTGAAAAATCTTCAAGTTCGCAAGCAAAGTCGAGCAGTTCGATGAGCAGTTCTTCGTGCAGCGAAAAAGTTTCGAGCAGTTCAGTTGCTGCGAGCGTCAAACCGATTTTCGAAAGCGTTTCACACAACTTTACCGAAAGCGGAAATTCGAGCGAATATTTTGCGATTAGCGGAAACTTGACAAAGGCTTCGACAACCGTCAACGGAAAAGAACTCACTCAAGCATTGAAAATGGAATCGGCTACGAGCATTCAATTTACTTTGGAAAAAGCGGCGACAGTGACTTTGACTTTCAACGCGGACTTTGCAAAAAAAGTGAAAGTCAACGGCAAAGCTTATACAGCAAACGCGGGCATTGTAAAAGTGAATTTAGACGCCGGCGATTACACGATTACAAAAGGCTACATGGCAAATCTCTTCGTCATCGATGTTGAAATCGGAAACGTTTCGTCATCGAGTTCTGTAGCCGATTTGAGTTCAAGCAGCACCGAAAATAAATCCAGCAGTTCTTTGACAACAGCGATTACGACGGTGAAGCAAAATACTGCGACGATGCGTTTCTCTCGGGCGACGAATCATTTGAGCATTGAATGCGCCCGCGTGAAAAATGTTGCGATTCTTTCGGCAAATGGTCAAGTTCTATTGCGCGCTGATGGTCAAAAAGAATTGAATCTGAGCAATCTTCCTCGCGGCATGTACATTATCCGCGCGGTCACAGAAAACGGAACGCAGTTGATGAAAATTCAAAAATAAAACTTCAAACACCGCCGGCTTTGCCGGCGGTGTTAAACAAAGAAAAGCCCGCTGCGGCGGGCTTTTGATTAAAAAAGGCTCGCCTTCGGCGAGCCTTTCATTTTACTTGAGGAAAGAAAGAACTGCGTCACCCATGCCGGTTGTCCCGACTTTCGTGTCACCTTCTTTCCAAATTTCGCCGGTGCGGAATCCTGCGGTAATCGTTTTTTCGACTGCGGTTTCAATCGCCTTTGCCGCTTCTTCTTCCTTGAAAGAATAACGGAGCATAAGGGCTACAGAAAGAATCTGAGCGAGCGGATTTGCAATTCCCTTGCCCGCGATATCCGGCGCCGATCCACCTGCCGGTTCATACAAACCGAAAGAACCTTCTGCGATCGAAGCCGACGGGAGAAGTCCCATCGAACCGGTGAGCATTGCGCATTCATCGGTCAAAATATCGCCGAAAAGATTCGGGCAGAGAAGAACGTCAAATTCACGCGGACGGCGGAGAAGCTGCATCGCAGCGTTGTCCACATAAAGATGTTCAAGTTCAATTTCCGGATATTCATTAGCGTGAATTTCCTTCACAATTTCGCGCCAGAAAACGCTAGTCGTGAGAACGTTTGCTTTGTCGATACTCGCCACTTTCTTGTGACGGAGTTTGGCGGCGTCAAATGCAAAGCGCGCAATGCGTTCAACTTCGTAGCGGCTGTACTTCATCGTGTCAAAACCGATTTCATCTTTGCCGCTGCCTTCACGACCCTTCGGCTGACCGAAGTAAACGTCGCCGGTGAGTTCACGAACGGTGAGAATATTAAAGCCGTCGCCGACAATATCTGCACGAAGCGGACATGCCGGAGCGAGTTCCTTGTAAACGCGAGCCGGACGCAAATTGCAGAACAGCTTAAAATGTTTGCGGAGCGGAAGAAGTGCGCCGCGTTCCGGCTGTAAATTCGGCGGAAGAGATTCCCATTTCGGGCCACCAACAGAACCGAAGAGAATCGCATCAGCGGCTTCACCCGTTTTGAGGGTGCTTTCCGGAAGCGGATTCTTGAAATGATCGTAAGCGATGCCGCCTACATCCGCCCATTCTTTTTCAGTTGTAAAACCAAATTTATCTGCCACCGCATCGAGAACGCGGACAGCTTCCTTCATCACTTCCGGACCGATTCCGTCGCCCGGGAGAACGGCAACTTTATAATTCTTGCTCATAAGAACCTCGTTAATTTAGACGAAAACAAATGTAATAAATCCAAACGCTGCAAAATTTTTTCGCATTAAATGGATCTAAATTTTTTCGCTAACGCTTTTTGGTTAACGCTAATCAAACGCTCCGCTAAGCCTTCGCGAATTTCGGCATCCAACTGATGAATTTGCTTTTGGCGTTTTCCCAAATAATTTTCAAGGCGATCAAATTCTTGGAGAGTGATTAACATATTCACATAATCTGCGTCCACGTTTTCGCCCGAGCGGAAATTTTCGTGCGCATTCAAAAGTTCTTCTCTCCGCGATTTCGAAACGACATTGCAAAGGCTCATCAAATGGAAAGCCTTCGGAAATTTTTCGTATAATTCTTCGGCGAGTTTTAACGCTTCGTCTTTCTTCTCTTCGCGGAAAAGAATTCCCACTTTCAAATCCAAAAATTCTTCTTCATCTTCATTCTTCGGATTTTCGACTTCATTCAAAACGCGGTTCGCATTTGCCACATCGCCTGCAACATAATAAGCGTTCGCCACTTCGATTTTCGTATGATTCGAAACATCCGGATCGCGGAGAAGAGAAATTTTTTCATAAAGCGACGGATCGCCTAAACTATCAGCGACATCGAGAAGACCTGCAAAAATTTCGTCTTCATTTTCAAGCCCGCGTCCGCGAATCGAATTTAAAACATCGTCGATGACTCGGCGCATTTCTTCTTCGGAAAGAAATTCTTTTGCCGAAAGGAAAACTTCTTCACGCGCTTCTTCGCCGATGGAATTGACAATTAAATCGTGCAATAAATTGACGACATATTCGCGATCATCAAATGATTTTGCTTTTTCCGTAAAAAGCGCAACGGCATCGGAAAAGAGATTTTCAAAATCTTCCGCCAAATCTTCGCTGCATTCCACATCGCAAAATGCGCTGCAGTTAAGAAACCAAGCGAGCATTTCTAATTCTTCGCGACCATTTAAATTTTCAATTTTTTCAAATTCGCTAACGAGCAAATCAAAAAGTTTATCCGGCTCCGAAAGCGCTGAATTTTTTCCGTGCAAAACCGAGAGAAGTGTATCGCGGATTTTATCCGATGCGCTGCGATTGCTTTCGTTCAAAGACGAAGATTGCCAAATTTTTTTCTTTTTCATGCGCCAAAAATAAAAATAAAATGAAGATTTTTCGTCAGCGTTTTTGAATCACACGCTGATAAATTTCTTGGGCTTTTGCTTCATCGCCGGCATTGTAAATTGCATTGCCCACATTTTCTGCGCCGATGCGCCCTTGAGAATTTCCCATTTTCCAAGCGTTCATGTAATTTTCTAACGCTTCGTCATAACGCTTTTGCGAAAAATAAATTTGTCCTAAATCCACATAAAGTTGATCGCTATTTTTCTTGAAACGCAAACCTTCTTCGAGTGTAAAAATCGCCATCCACGGAGACGCATCTTGCAAATACATCTGCGCCAAAAAACGCCTCGCCGATGTATTCTGCGGATCGATTAAAAGTCCGCTTTCCATTTCGCGAATCGCTTTTTTTGACGAATCCATTTTGCTGTAATAATGCGAAAGCGTGTAATGCACATCGGCGCCAGCGGCTGCTGTATTATCGACCGCGCGCTTCAAAGTTTTAATCGCATATTCGTAATCGCCGAGTTTTTCATAGACTTCGGCTAGTCCATACCAAGCGTCAATGCGATCGGGATTTAAACGCGTCGCCGCTTCAAAATGTTTTTGTGCAAGCGCTAAACTGTGCGATTTGATAAAGCATTCGCCGAGCGCATAATGAATGTGATCCGAATCTTCGCCGAGTTCGAGCGCCCGTTTGTAAGCGACAATCGAAAGTCCGTAATCGCCACCGAGATAATATAAATCGCCGAGGAGCACCCACGCTTTTGTAAAATCGGGCATGAGTTCAACAGTTCGTTTGTATGCAACCATAGCGATATTATTTTTTCCGAGTTGCACCAAAGTGTTTCCTAAATTGAACCAGGCAAACGGTTCATAGCGCCCTTCTTGAATGGCTGCGCGATACACTTTTACTGCTTTTTTGTATTCGCCTTTGTCGTAAAGTTCATTGGCTTGTTTGAAAAAATCTTGAGCCGATGCGAAAGAAGCAAAAGTAAAAATGACGAGCACAAAAAATTTGCGCGAAAATTTCAGAAAATTACGGAACAAATTTGAACTCCTTCGTCGCTTTCTGCGCCACCGGATAATGTCCGAGTTTTGCGGGTTCAAATTTCCAAGAGCGAATCGCTTTGAGCGCTTCCGTTTCAAATCCATATCCCGGCGGATCGATAGAAAGCACTTTTACATCGGTGACATTTCCATAGACATCGATGACCATATAAATTTTTACATAACCCGCAACGCCGAGTTTTTTTGCACGCTCCGGATAAACGGGATTTACCATTTTTAATGCCTGCGCTTCTTCGTCCACATCGCCCGCTTCATAGACGACATTTTGCATACCGCCGCCAGCGCCGACTTCAACGCCGTCGCCATTTCCGTCTCCGCGGGCAAGCGATAAATCCATGCTAAAATTCGAATGCGAACGTGCGCTATTCGCTGTGCTGTTGAGTTTGAATTTATTCGGCTGCACAATTTTATGAATCATTTTCTGCGGCTGCGTTTTCTTTTTTTCGCGCACAACCGTTTCCACTTCGGTCAATTCTTCTAATTGCACTTTTCGCGGAGCGCCGTCATTCTTAAAAAGAAGAACGTTCAAAACCGGAATGGCCAAGAAGAAAAATGTGTTCACGACCACGGCGAAAATCACCGCGAAGAACCACCGAGAATGAAAGAAAATGCCGGAGAGTTTTTTCAAGCGTTACTCCTTCGCCGCCGAAATAGAAACTTTCCGCACATGCGCCAAATTGCATTCGTCCAAGACGTCGACGATTTTTCCCGAAGGAGCGTCTCTATCCGAAACGATAATCACAGGACGATCCGGAGCTTCGTTCATCATCTGCCGCAAAATCGTCTGCAGCGACGAAAGATTCACCTGCGTTTCGTTAATGTGAATCGTTCCTTGCCGCGTAATTCCAATCAAGATGCTTTCTTTCGAAAGTTCTTTGACGGAACTGGCTTTCGGTTTTGAAACATCAATTCCCGTTTCGCGGGTAAATGTCGAAGTGACGATGAAAAAGATGAGCAAGATGAACGTCATGTCCATCATCGGAGAAATATCAATTCCGCCGGTGTTTCGGCGTTTGCGTCGGATAAAACTCATTTGCCCTCCGCGGAAAATTTTTCGTTTTCCAATTGCAAAGCGCGCTTCCAACTTTCGGCTTTTAAGCGTTCCATGCGAGCGCGCAGATGATTGTTTGCAAGCACAATAGGAAATGCGACGAGAAGTCCCGCCTGCGTCGTCAAGAGCGCTTCGGAAATTCCGTCAGCGATAAGCACCGGATTTCCAAATCCAAAAAGTTGAATCGTTTGAAAGACGTGAACCATTCCCGAAACCGTTCCGAGAAGACCAAGCATCGGCGCAAGCGCTGCGCAAGAAGCAATCGTCGGAAACGCTTTGTCAAAATCCACTTCGATAAAATGGCGAATTTCTTCTAAGCGAAAATTCACGGCGCGTCTTCCGAATGCATAAGAATCTAAAATCGATTTTTGAAATTGCGAAATGATTCCAAATTCTCCTTTGCTTTTTGCGCGGCGATAGGTAAAATATCTTTCAAAAATTAAAATCCACGCAAAAAGTCCGAGCAGAAAAATGGGAAGCATTACCCAACCGCCCTGCACAAGCAGCGCACGAATTTCTTCGAGTGCCGAAAGTTGCGTCATCGTTTAACCTTTCAGCCAGCGCGAATTGAGAACAGCGAGTCCCGCTTTTTCCATGCGACTGCGGATTGCGTCCACGCGGTTCGAAACGAAAGTGTGCAAAAATTGGAGAGGAATCGCAACGATTAGTCCCGCTTCCGTCGTAATCAACGCCACAGAAATTCCGCCCGCGAGCAATTTTGGATCCGAAGTTCCGTGCATCGTAATCACTTGGAAAAGTTGAATCATTCCCATCACCGTTCCCAAAAGTCCGATGAGAGGAGCCGTCGTCGCCATCACCGAAATCGAAGAAAGTCCGCGTTCGAGTGCGGGCACTTCGCCTGCAAAAACTTCTTCCAACGCTTTTTCTGCCGAATCTCTATCCGGATAATCTTTGAGTATTCCCGTTTTAATGACGCGACCGACAGAGCCGTGAAGTTTCTTCGCTTTTTCGCGGGCTTCTTCCAGCTTTCCTTCGCGGGCAAGGTCTAGCACTTTGCGGTAGCGTAACGTCGCCCCTTTAATCGAAAGCACGATCAAGCGTTCGAGCACAAGCAAAAGCCCGAGCACGAAAAGCGCAGCAATCGGATACATTAAAATGCCACCGCTTTTAAAAGTTTCTTTGCAAATTTCGAAGAAGGATTTTTCTTCGGCGCTCGCCAATTCCGACGAAAGAGTTGTGCTCAAAAGAACATCGACCGGAATCATCGCAAAGGCAGAATCTTTCGCCATTTCAAATGCCGCATTCACTTCGGCTTTGGGTTCTGCGGTATTCATCTCTTGCCACGAGAAAATGCGGCCTTTATCGCCTGCCGAAGGAAGCATTAACGCAACCGAACTATCTGCGCCCGAGGATGCTCGCATCGCAAAAATATTTCCAAGTCGCAATTCATCGCCAAATGCCACTTTGTTTCCGAAGACGAGTTCGCCTTTGTTCCATTCCATTTCGCGGGTGAACGCGAGCTCTTTCTTCGCCAAATCGATGACTGTTTTAGCCACTTTCAGCGGATCATCGCGGAAAAGTGCCATATTTTTTTCGGTGCGATTGAAATTTTCAATGCGCTGCGGAAGCCGATACGGAATGCCGTGATCTTTTAATTGATTCAGCGGCTCCAAAATGCTTTTGTCCGCAGAAAGCGCTAAAAATTCCGAACGTTTTGCTTCGGCGTTTTCTTTCACCTGCGCCAAATCTTCTCGGGCGACGCGGACATTTTCTTCCAAGCGCACCCGTTCTTCCATTAAGCGATCGAGTTCATCTTTCGCTTCTTCGTATTTTTGATTGAAAAGTTCGCGCTCTTGATTCGCTTTTTCGCGGTCATTCCAACGCGCAGCCACTTCCATATCGCGCTTTTGGCGCGCTTCTTCTAAGTCGGCTTTTGCTTTATTCAATTCAGCGCGTTCCCGCACTAAATTATCGCCATTTGCAGAGCCTCCAAGCGGAGTTTGCGCAAAGAGAATTCCCGTTGAAATAGCGGTAATCGCAAAAATTTTTGAGAGAGAAATTTTCATTTTTTCACCTCCCCAGCCTTCTGAACTTTTTCGGTTTTCGCATCCGCCTTTTCCTGATTCACTTTATCAAACGATGAAGTCGGCACCGGAATTTTCACAATGTGCGGAGCTGCCTTTCCTTCGGCGACGCGGAACGATTCTTTCACATCGGCGCGCAGCGCTAACGATTCGGGAATTTTCTTCCAAGAATAAACATTATTTAAATGATCAAGCCAATAATAATCGACTTGGTCGGCGCTTTCGAAAATAGCTGCGACTGCACCGTAGCGGAAAAATTTTCCTTGTACTTGTTTTCCGGTTTCGGCGTCCGTCAGATAACCATCCCAACTTTCTGTCGTCGAGCCCATCCGAATGCGTTCGACAAAAACTTCCATCACACGGCTGAGCGCATCATCGGGCGCGACAACGCCTTTGCGCAATTCTCCCGCCATCGCTTTTAAACTTTCGACGGTTTCGCTATTGCGATACGGAAAGTCCGCTTCAAAAAACGGCGCTAAGCCTTCGATGACCGCAGCCAATTCTTGCGCATATTTTTGTTTCCGAGAATCATACCAACGAGAAATTCCCGCAGACTTATTCCGCGCTTCGTTCAACCGAGAAAGTTCCGCTTTCATCTCATCGATTTCGGCGCGGAGAGTTTTCTTCTGATTCGAAAGAGAAATCACTTTTTCGCGCCCCGATTTGATAAAGTCTTCGTGGCGTTTTTTTTCATCGGCGTGTAATTTTTTTTCGCGTTCGGTTTCGCTATTCACCGTCTGAATCTGCCGACGAATGCCGTCCACCGTTTCGGCAGCAAAGACAGAGCCAAGGCTCAAAATCAAAAATAAAGGAAGGAATTTCTTCATAGCGTATAAGATACAAAAAAAGCACGCCGAAGGCGTGCCCTAAAATTTGAGAAATCAAAAATTACTTTCCGAATTCTTTCATGTATTTCGGCGTATTCTTGGCTCCGTTTTTCTTTAAGTAAGCGATTAAACGCGTATAGCCTTCGTTCTTTGCCCAATCGAGAACAGAATAACCTTGACCGCATTTTGCGTTAACATCGACGCCTTTCGAAATCAAATAAACCATCGCGTCATAATTGCCGCCCTTCACCGCGAGATGAATCGGGAAATACGAATCGGCGCCGCGGGTTTCAAGAGGTGCGCCAGCATCGCCGAGCATTTTCAAAATTTCTGCGTCGCCGGTTTTTGCGGTCAAAGCCACCGCCGGAGCTGTCGATTGAATTTCGCCGGATTCTTGCAATTTCGTAATGAGGAATTGCGCCACATCCTTGTGCTTATTTTCAATCGCATCTTCCAAATAGGTTTTGCCTGCGCTATTCGTGCCATCGAGCTTTGCCCCGTGACTGACTAAATACTGCAACATATCGAGTTTGCCTTTGTTCACGGCAATCGCCACCGCAGAATTTCCATTGTCATCGGTCGAATTGATATCGTAAGCCGCCTGCAAGAAGAGAGTCATCTTAGCGGTATCGTTCTGACCGATATACGAGATAAATTTATTCGGGGTAAACGGAATGCTCTGCTTGGTTAAATACTTGCGGACAGAGGCCGGATCATTCGGATCCATTTCGTCGGAGCAAGCGGAAAACATCAAAGACAAAGCGCAAGCGCCGAGAACGAAAAACTTCTTATTCATGCGGAAAGACTCCAAAAAAGGGATTTGCTTCTTGAAAATACATTTCATTTTACAAAAATGCGCATTTTTTTGTAAAATTTTCGAGAGAAAAGTCCACATTTGCCCCCATTTTCGACGGATTCTTCCATTTTTGTCGCCACTTTTTCAAGGATACTTTGAAAAAAACTTGGCAAAATCCCGCAAAAAATTGTAAACTTATGACGCAATGTTCTACTCTCATCGACTTTTTCGACTTTTCCCCGTTGCGATGGCGCTTTTCATCGGAACTAGTTTTAGCTATGCCGACGAAACCGCTCTCCCCGTTTCGGATTCTTTACAAGCCAAAAATTTAACCGAAAATTCTGCTCCCGATTCCGCGGTCGCGAAAGCTCCGAGCGATTCTGCCGTTACAATTCCCGATTCCGCGGTCGCGAAAGCTCCAAGTGATTCTGCCGTTACAATTCCCGATTCCACGGTCGCGAAAGCTCCAAGTGATTCTGCCGTTACAATTCCCGATTCCGCAGTCGCGAAAGCCCCAAGTGATTCTGCCGTTACAATTCCCGATTCCGCAGTCGCGAAAGCCCCGAGCGATTCTGCCGCTACAATTCCCGATTCCGCGGTCGCGAAAGCGCAAACCGATTCTTCTAACGCAGACACGATTCTTTACCAAAAACGCCGCCCGATGGGACTCGGTTTGATTTACGAAATCACGAATGTGAAAGCGTCCAATGTCGAAAGCAATATGCGCCGCAAAGGAAAAAATTACGACGTCGATGTAGACATTTCCAATTTAATCGGTATCGCTTCTCAATATTACATCAACAAATGGATTTCTCTCTTCGGTGCCTTTGCATATAACCGTTTTGATATCGATTATACGCCGCGGGACAAGTCCGATAAAGAACGCTCGATTACCGCAAACAATTTACTGCTCCAAGGCGGATTCCAAATCGGATTTTCTTTCCTGCACAGTCAGAATTATCAAATCCGCGCGCTCGGATTTTTGGGCGGAATGTTCGGCTATTCGTTCCTCAACGACGACTATTATATGAATCCGTTAATTTTCGGATATCTCCGCGGCATCGGTTTACAAGTCGCCTTTCATCGCGTTGCCATTTTCGCCGGCGTTCGCAGCACGCACTATTATTTCCACACGTATGATAGCAGCCATTGGGACAATGACGATTACGGATTTATGCTCGACTTTGACACGATGTCCTGCCCATTCTTCTCTGTCGGCATAGGATTTTAAGGGGTGATATGAAAATTCTCGTCACAGGCGTTGCCGGATTTATCGGATGCGAAACCGCTCTTGCTTTTTTGAAAGAAGGGCACAAAGTCGTAGGCATTGATAATTTGAATGATTACTACATCGTTCAATTAAAGCGGGATCGTTTGAGCCGAATTCCGACGGAACATTTCCGCTTTGTCGAATGCAATCTTTCGGATAAAGAAACTCTTTTACCGCTTTTCCAAGAAAATCATTTTGACATCGTCGTGAATTTAGCGGCGCAAGCTGGGGTGCGTTACAGTTTGATCAATCCGCAAAGTTATGTGGAATCAAATGTCGCAGGCTTTGTGAATTTGTTAGAATGCGCCCGCGCTGTTCCGCCGAAACATTTCGTTTACGCTTCTTCGTCGAGCGTTTACGGTCGAAATACCGAGACGCCGTTCCGCACAACTGACCGCGTTGAAAAACCGTCGAGTTTATATGCCGCGACAAAACGTGCAAACGAACTCATGGCAGAAACTTATCATCATCTTTTTCAGCTGAATTTAACGGGGCTTCGCTTCTTTACCGTTTACGGTCCGTGGGGCCGTCCCGATATGTCACCGTGGCTTTTCGCCGATGCGATTACACACAACCGCCCGATTAAAGTTTTTAACAACGGAAAAATGATGCGCGACTTCACGTATATCGATGATATCGTCGAAGGCATTAAACGCATCGCTTACGATGGCGTCGAGAAAAAAGAACCTTTAAATCGTTTGTATAATATCGGACGCGGTCAGCCGATTAAACTGATGGATTTCATCGCGACTCTCGAAAAAAATTTTGGAAAAGTCGCCGAAAAAATTATGCTGCCGATGCAACCGGGCGATGTCGAAGTCACTTGGGCCGATACGGAAGCTTTGGAAAAAGATATCGGTTATAAGCCCGCTGTCGATTTGGACGAAGGCATTGCAAAATTTGCGGAATGGTTCAAACGCTACACGAAAGTTTAGCATTCTCGCAATTTCTATATTTGACTTATGCAAAATTCTTCCCTAGACCGTTTAATTCGTGCGACCGGTTCGCACGTTCCTTTTCGTTTAGTTCTCGCGGACATTACCAAATCCGCCGAAGAAATCGGCAAAATGCACGGCGCTTCTTCGGAAGCTTTAAAGCTTTTGGCAGAAACTTCTCTTGCGTCGCTTTTCCTTTCGTCAAGTTTAAAATTTGCGGGAACGGTCTGCGTGAAAGTTTCGTTTTCGGGCGATATTTCGTTTACCGAAGCCGATTCCACGCCGCAAGGACTTTTCCGTGCGATGATTCCGCAAGACGAAATTCAAAAAAATAAACAATACGAGCCCGCACTTTCCCCGCAGCGTTTTGAAGTCGTCACCTTGGATGAACACGGAAAACGCGTCCGCGAAAGCATTATCGAAGCGGTTTCCGAAAGCATGGGGCGCAACCTTTCTGTCTACATGTTGCAATCGGCGCAGACTCGTTCTGCAGTCGGCATTGAAGCGCGCTTAAACAAAAATGATCCGCAGAAATTAGATTATGCGGTCGGATTTTATTTGGAACCTTTTGCCGATATCGCCGACGATGAACTCGCACAACTCGAAAAGCAAATTGCGAAACTTCCTGCATTCTCGGAATTTTTTGACGGCAACCAATACAATTTGAACCGTTTAATGGAAGCGATTTCGGGCGAATATCCGACGACAATCGTCCGCGAAATTAAGCCGCAGCCTTATTGCCCGTGCAGCAAAGTCCGCTCTCTCGCTTCCCTTGCAACGATTCCGACCGAAGATTTGCAAGACTTAATCCAAGACGGAAAAAATGTGGAACTCGTCTGCGAATTTTGCCGGAACAAATACATTATCACGCCGAGCGAAATTCAAGAAATTTTAAACGATCGACTTCTCAAATAAAGTAGCGCTTATGTTTACGAAACAATGCATTGTCACGTTGGATATGGAAGGGGTTTTAACTCCGGAAATTTGGATTGCCTTCGCCGAAAAAACGGGAATTCCAGAACTGCGTTTAACCACCCGCGATATTCAAGATTACGATGAACTGATGCGCGGACGCTTGAAAATTTTGGAACGCAATCATTTGAAGCTTTCGGATATTCAACGCGTCATCGGAAGCCTTCCGCTTTTGGACGGCGCTCTAGAATTTTTAAACACTCTCCGCAACGAAGCGCAAGTCATCATCCTTTCGGATACCTTCCAAGAATTTGCGTATCCGCTGGTCAAGAAGATGAATTTGCCGACGATTTTCTGCCACAATTTAATTGTCGAAGACGATAAAATCATCGGTTATCATTTGCGTTTACAAGATCAAAAACGCAAAACCGTCGAAGCGCTCAAAACATTAAATTTCAAAGTATTTTCTGCGGGCGATTCCTTTAACGATACGGGAATGCTTCTCGCTGCCGACAAAGGTTCCTTTCTCTTTGCGCCCGAAAATGTAACCGCCAAATTCCCCACTCTCGCAGCGGCAAATTCCTACAAAGAATTGCTCGATTCGTTCCATCAATTTCAGGATACGCTGTAATGGCTAAAGCGGAAATTCCGGTCATCGTTTTAACAGCGGGAAAAGAAAAATCGGCGGTGCGCAATCATCCGTGGATTTTTAGCGGCGCCATTCATCAAGTTCTCGGGAATCCGCAAGCCGGCGATACCGTCGAAGTGCGTTCCGCTCACGGAGAATTTTTAGGCTACGCGGCATTTTCGCCGACGTCGCAAATCCGCGCACGCTTTTGGACTTTCCGCGAACGCACACCGATCGACCGCGATTTTTTTGCAGCTCTCATCGACAAGGCGATTGAAAATCGCCGTGCCCGCGGCTTTGATGTCGCAGACCCGAAATCCGCTTTCCGCTTAATTCACGCCGAAAATGACGGCATTCCCGGCTGCATTGTCGATAAATACGCCGACATTCTTTCCATCGAAATCCTCGCTGCCGGCGCAGAAAAATTTCGCAAAATCCTCTACGAAATTCTCGTCGAAAAAGTGCATCCACGCGGCATTTTAGAACGCTGCGATGCCGACGTCCGCTTAAAAGAAGGACTTCCGCAGAGAAAAGAAATCGTTTACGGCGATGTGCCAAAAACTCCCGTCGAAATGCTCGAAAACGGAATTCGTTTTGACGTTGACGTTTGGAATGGGCACAAAACCGGTTACTATTTGGATCAGCGCGACGCGCGTTTCGAAGTCGGAAAATTCGCCCGCGGAAAACACGTGCTCAACTGTTTTTCGTACACCGGAGGCTTCGGACTTTTTGCTTTACAAAATGACGCGAAGCTTGTCACCGAAGTCGATGTTTCCCGAGATGCGCTCCAAATCGCGGATTCGTTAATTCAGAAAAATGGATTTGACAAAAGCAAAACCGAACTCGTCGAAGCCGATGTATTTGCGTATCTTCGCAAATGCCGCGACAGCCGGAAAACTTTTGATTTAATCGTCCTCGATCCGCCGAAATTTATCGAAAGCAAATCGCATTTAGAAAAAGGCGCCCGCGGTTACAAAGACATCAATTTGCTCGCGCTCAAACTTTTAGCGCCGCAAGGAATGCTCGCGACCTTCAGCTGTTCTGGTCTTATGGAAATGTCACTTTTCCAAAAAATCGTCGCCGACGCAGCTCTTGACGCTCACCGCGATGTGCAAATCATCAAGCGTTTCGGACAACCCGCAGACCATCCGATTAAAACAACTTTCCCCGAAGGACAATATCTCAAAGGGCTTTTGCTGCAAGCCGATTAAATTTTCTCGGACGCGTCAAGCGTCCTTTTTTGTTGAAGCTCAAAATGATTTGCGATTTTAAAGTCGCATTTTCAAAATCCGCCAAAATGCGGAAAAGCTTTAAACACAAAAAAGCCCTGAGATTTCTCTCAGGGCTTCGTGCGAGTGGCAGGACTCGAACCTGCAACCTACTGGTTCGTAGCCAGTTGCGCTATCCAGTTACGCCACATTCGCATTGGAACGACCCAAATATAGATTTTTCAGAAATCTTGTCAAGGGTTGTTCGCACATTTTTTTCATTTTTTTATTTCTGATCCACGGTGACCGTGAGTTTATACGGTTGCGGCAGCTGTCCCTTCGTCGGAAGAGTTTCCGAATAACGCACGACAATGTAATACGGAAGGTAATCCGTCACCGTATTTGTTCCGCATTCATGAATATCGCCGATGCCGATTGTCGTATCGATTACCACTGTCTTTTTACGCTTTGCTGCATCGACCGAGACAAATTCATCGTTGTCATAGATGCATTCTGCGGGAGCACCATCAATTTTTGCGGGACCTAAAACAGCAAGTTCCAAAGGAATCGAATCCGTTAAGCCGGCGAGTTGAATGGAAAGAGTGTCGCGCTTTTTCAAATAGACTTTGAAAAGGTCTTCATCATCGCGGCAGTTCTTATTATACTGTCCGCCGAGAATTCCGGTGACTGTGATTCCTTTCGTGAGTTTTGAACCGTCGTAGAATTTAAGGGAAGAATCCATTAAAACTTCGGCATCTTTCGGCTTGGAATTGGAGCGGCAATTTCCCGCTTCATTTGTTTCGTATTCATCGCTATCGAGATACGGATACGTGGAAAAAGTTACCGTTTGCAATTTTTCTTTATTGCCGTCGTCATCTTCGATGTTGATGAATCGGAGTGTATCGTAATCGCTCGAAGGCATTAAACGCGGAATACCCGCAACCGTATCGACTGCGCCGACGATGTAAATTTTGGAACCTTTTTGTTTGACGACGCGGATTTTTACATTCGATGTCACTTGTTCTTCGTCAAAGTCGTCAATGCTTTTATCAAAGTAAGCGATGAGAGTATCCATCGGAGAAACCGAACCAAAAACTGTTTCGAGGCGCGGAGGATCGTGATCGACAGAACCGCAAGCGGCAAGGCCGAATAAAGAGAAACTGAGTGCTGCAGGAAGGAGATGCTTAAAAGGGCGCATTTCAAAAAACTCCATCTAAATTTTGTTCTGCATAAAGTTACATTTTATTCAAAATTTTTACCACTCCCCTTTTTAGATTTGTGATAAAATGAACGCATTTCAAAAAATTCTTTCGCTGATTTCTCGCGTCTTCCCAGTTCCTGGGAAAAAGGTTTTCATTTGGCTCGGCATTTTCCTTTTGCCGTGTATCGCTATCTTCGTTGCAATTTATCTGTATTTTGCAAGTCTTGTGCCGACTCTTCCTTCGCTCGAGCAACTCGAAGATATCGACCCGAAACTCGTGACAACCGTTTACGATAAAGACAGCGTTCCGGTGCACGAATTCTTTGTAGAACGTCGCATGTGGACGCCGATTGATTCAATTCCGCAGATGGCGATGAATGCGGTGATGGCGACGGAAGACCGCGTTTTCTACAGCCATTGGGGCATGAACATTTTGGCGATTCCGAAAGCGGTGATTCAGTCCGTGACCCGCGGCGATAAAATCCGCGGAGCTTCCACGTTAACGCAGCAACTTTCCAAGCTTCTCTTCCTCACTCCCGAGCGCAAACTTTCGCGTAAAATCAAAGAAGCGATGACTTCGGTTCGCATTGAACAAACTTATACCAAGCGCGAAATCATGGAATTTTACATGAACGAAGTTTACTTGGGCGGAGGCAATTACGGCTTCCAAGCGGCGAGTGATTTTTATTTCGGAAAACCTCTTGATAGTCTTTCCGTTCCGCAGTATGCAATTCTCGCGGGCATGTTACAGCGCCCCGAAGGTTACCGCCCCGATCGCCATCCGAAACTCGCACTAGAACGTCGCAATACCGTTCTCTATGCGATGTATGACGAAGGCTACATTTCCAAAGAAGATTACAAGCGTTACATTGAAACTCCCGTCGAAACGGTGAAGCACAAAGTCGGAAACGGCTCCGGACTTTACTACTACGAAGAAATTCGCAAATTCATGGAAAATAAATATGGTCAAAAATCCCTTTACGCAGACGGCGTGAACATTTACAGCACCATCGATCCCGAAATTCAAGCGTTCGCAGAACAAGTCGAAAAGAAGCACATTGAACGCATCCGGAAACGCATTCAGCAGCGTGCCGTTTGGAAGCTCGGACTCACAAGCAAATACAAGATGGATAGCGATTCCATCGTCGCACACTTCGATAGCGTTTACGCTCTTTTCAAAAAAGAATACTTGGCAAAAGATACCGCATCCGATCCGTCCAAGTGGCGTTATCCCGATTCTTCGCGTTACCACGCCCCGCAGATGGCGATGATTTTAATCGAAAACGGAACGGGCGCAATCCGCGCAATGGTCGGCGGCAACGACTTTAACGAATCCCGCTGGAACCGTGCAGTGCAATCCTTACGCCAACCGGGTTCTTCTTTTAAGCCGATTGTTTACGCGACTGCAGTCGAAGCCGGAGCCTCTCCTTGCGATTCGATTAACGACCAACCGGTAACGATTGAAGACGAAAGCGATCCGTCAAAAACATGGCGTCCCGCGAACTTTGAAAAAGAATTTGAAGGGATGATGACTCTCCGCCGCGCCCTTTATCGTTCGATGAATTTACCCGCCGTTCTCACCGGCATTAAATACGGCCTCCCCAATGTGGTGAACTACGCCCGCAAGTTTGGCATTCGCAAAGCACCGCTACAGCCAGTCCCCAGTCTTGCGCTCGGATCCATCGGCAGCACGTTAATGGAAATGACTTCGGCGTATACCGTATTCCCGAACGGAGGCGTCCGCATTGAACCGTATATGATCGATTCCATCGTCGATAAAGCGGGAAACGTCATCGAAAGACATAAAAGCGAAGAACGGACGGTTTTAAAACCGGCGAGCGCATACATTATGGTCGATATGCTGAAAGATGTCAACATCCACGGAACCGCAGCCCGCGTCGGCGCCAGCGGATTCCGCCACCCGAGCGGAGGAAAAACCGGAACGACAAATAATTACGCAGACGCTTGGTACATCGGCTTTACCCGTTACTACACCCTCGGCATTTGGGTTGGGACTGATTCGCCCGCTCCGATGGGCCCGGGACATACCGGTTCCGAAGATCCGCTCCCCGCTTGGATTGAAGTGATGAAAGAATTGCACAAGGATTTGCCGATTAAAACGTTTGCGATGGCACCCGGCGTTGTAAGCAAAAAAATGTGTAACTTTACGGGAAAAATTGCAGGTGAATTCTGCGGAACTACTTCTTACTGTCTTTATTCCGCGGGACATGTTCCTTCTGAATTCTGCGACGGCAATCATCTTTCGAATAAAAAGTCTGCAGACGATGCGACGATTTTCTCGAGCAAAAGCACCGCCGAAGGCTCGATGAAAGCGAAAACGAAAAAAGAAAAAGACGCTCCGCCCCCGAAAAAGAAAACGAGACAAATGTTCTAATTGAAATTAAAGGCGCCAGAGGCGCCTTTTTCATTAGGAATGAAGAATGAGTGCGCACCGCTTCGCGGGGTTTTGAGAACTTAGAGCTGAGAACTTAGAGCTTAGAAATACAAGTTCTAAGATCTTGCGTTACCGCGCGACAAAGTCGCGCCATGATGACATTTCTAACTCCTCATTGCCCATTTCTCATTTTCTCTCATGCAATTCTGCGAGAAGCCATTTAACACGTCAAATTCGTCCACACAATTCTGCAAGATGCCGTTTTACTCACCAAATGCGTCCATTCACTTTTGCGAGATGCTGTTTTACCCACCAAATGTGTCCATTCACTTTTGCAAGATGCCGTTTTACCCACCAAATGTGTCCATTCACTTTTGCAAGATGCTGTTTTACCCACCAAATGAGCCCATTCACTTTTGCAAGATGCTGTTTTGCCCACCAAATGTGTCCATTCACTTTTGCAAGATGCTGTTTTGCCCGCCAAATGCGTCCATGCATTTGGCAAGGTGACATTTTACCCACCAAATGCGTCCTTGCACTTTTACGGTTCCCCCTAACCACTAGCCACTAACAACTAATCACGACTCCCCTTTCGCGCCTTTTCCCCCGCGCAGCTTTGCCACACGCTATCTACATTTCTAATTTCTCATTCCTAATTTCTAATTTTTTTCTATTTTTGCTTTTCGGTGACAAATTATAAAGATATCAAATCTCTGACTGTGGACGAGCTCAAAGAATGGCTTTCTGCCAACTGTGAGAAGACGTACCGCGCGGATCAAATCGAAAATTGGCTCTTTTGCGGTCAAGTTTCGAGTTATGACCAGATGAAAAATATTCCGCAGCAAACGCGGGATAAATTATCAAAAGCTTTTGCGATTCGCTCACTTTCCGAAGTGCAGCACCTCGTTTCTGTCGATGGAACCGTCAAATGGCTTTTCAAAACCCCCGATGAAAAATTCATCGAAACCGTTCTCATTCCGACGAATGGACGGTTCTCGGTTTGCGTTTCGACGCAAATCGGATGCGCACAAAATTGCGCCTTTTGCCGCACCGCAAAAATGGGATTCATCCGCAATCTCGAAGCCGGCGAAATTCTCGAAGAAATCATCCGGGTCAACGAATATCTCAAAGAAACCGGCGAAATTGACGCCGATGGAAAACCCGCCCAAGTCACGAATATCATCTTCATGGGAATGGGCGAACCGCTCAATAATTTGGAAAATGTGCACCGCACTTGTTGCACTCTCCACAACCAAAAATTATTTAATCTCGGCCGTAAAAAAATGACCGTAAGCACGAGTGGCGTCGTTCCGAAAATCAAAGAACTCGTCGATAGAAACACGCCTTGCTGCCTCGCGGTTAGCCTCAACAGCACAAACAATGAACGTCGCAGTTCTGTAATGCCCGTCAATAAAGTTTGGCCGATTGAAAAACTTTTAGAAGCGACGGACGAATATACCCGCCGCACCGACAATTACGTCACCTTTGAATTTGTTTTGATGAAAGGCGTCACGTGCACCGATGAAGCCGCCAAAGAACTGATCAAAATCTGCGCCCCGCGCCGCTGCAAAGTCAATGCGATTGTCCTCAATCAAATGGACGATCCCAACTTGGAAGCGCCAACACAAGAAGAAGTGGACCATTTCCTCGAGAAAGTTCGTGCCGCCGAAATTCAAATCACTATCCGCAACCCGCGGGGACGCGATATTCTCGCAGCCTGCGGTCAGCTCGCTTACAAAAAACAACAGAAGGTAGTCAATGCTCACACAGAATCTCTCTGAATTCTGGGAAAATCTCTACACGGAACACAAAGATTATTGGAATTTGAAGAAAGCGACTCCCGCTCTCTTAGATTTTTTCAACCATCCTAGTTGCCCGAAAACGGGAAATGTTCTTGTACCCGGTGCTGGATTCGGCTACGATGCAGAAGCTTGGGCAATGCGCGGACACGATGTGCTCGCCGTTGACTTTGCGCCAACTGCCGTCGATGAATTGGATCGTATTTCTCGAAAGCATGAGAATTTCAAATCGTTGGATTTGGATCTTTTTGAACTGAGTCCGAAAGACCCGAAAAAAGGCGGCTTGCAATTTGACATTATTTATGACTATTGCACATTTACCGCAATTCATCCGGGACGCCGCGACGAATGCTTTGAAGTGTGGCACAAAATGTTAAAAGACGACGGCGTTGTCATCGCATTCTTCTACCCATTCTTGAATGCAAATACTCTCCAAGGTCCTCCGCATCCGACTTCCGAAGGCGAGCTGATGGCGCGTCTCGGCGGCATCTTTGATGTGGCAGAACGCATCGCCGTAAACGACAGTGTTCCTTCTCGCAAAGGCAAGGAAGAAATCTGGCTTTTGAAGAAGGCTGCAGAATAAAATAATTCTATTTTTAAGGTCACCCCTTGCGGGGTGACTTATCGTGTTTTAAAACAACAAGGATTTTGATTATGGCAGACGAAGAACTTTGCCCGTGCGGCTCCGGAAAGAAATATTCCGAATGCTGCGAACCGATTATCAAAGGCACTACTCTTGCGCCGACTCCAGAAGCGTTGATGCGTTCTCGCTACACCGCCTACGCCAAGCATGAAGTCAAGTGGCTCAAGGATTCTCTCGAACCGTCTCAGCAAACCGACTACGATGAAAAGAGCGTCGAAGAATGGAGCAAGCGTTCGCAGTGGATGGGCTTTAAGATTCTCCAGACCAAAACCGAAGAAGACAAGAATATCGGTTGGGTGGAATTTATTTGCAAATACAAGCAAGGAAATCTCGCCCGCGAACATCACGAACTTTCGGAATTCCACAAAGTCAAAGGCGCGTGGCTCTTCTACGATGGACGTGCGGTAAAGCCGACAACCGTTCACAACACAACGCCGACAATCGGCCGTAACGATCCGTGTCCGTGCGGTTCGGGTCTCAAATACAAAAAGTGCTGCGGCAAGGATAAATAAAAAATGTTCAAAATTTTCGTCGATGGCGAAGCAGGAACCACAGGGCTCCAGATCAATGAACGTCTTGCGAAACGCGATGACGTAGAAATTCTCCATATCGATCCGGAACTGCGCAAAGATGCAGCGGAACGTGCGAAACTCATTAACGCATCCGATGTTACATTTCTTTGTCTTCCCGATGCCGCTTCCAAAGAAAGCGCGCTTCTCTGCACAAACCCAAAGACGAAAATTATTGACGCTTCTACAGCGCACAGAACCAATCCGAATTGGGCTTACGGACTTCCGGAACTTTCTCCGGAATTTCGTCAGAAAATTCAAACCGGTACGCGCATTGCAAATCCCGGCTGTCACGCTTCGGGATTTATCTTGGGCGTTTATCCGTTAATCGCTGCAGGTCTTCTCAAAAAATCGGCGGACTTAGCGACTTATAGTTTGACCGGATATTCGGGCGGTGGCAAAAAAATGATCGCCACTTACGAAGCCGAAGGCGCACAAATTTCGCATCCCGGCGAATCTCCGCGACTTTTTGCTCCGCGTCCATACGCCCTCGGACATCATCACAAGCATTTACCCGAAATGCAACTGATTTGCGGTCTCACCAAATCGCCCATTTTTAATCCGGTCGTCGGACCTTTCTACAAAGGCATGGCGGTTTCCACGGCGATTTTCCAAAGTTCGCTTTCGAAAAGTGCAACGGCTGCAGATATTCAAAATATTCTCGCGGAACATTACGCGGGCTCCCGCTTTGTCAAAGTGCTTCCCTACGAAGAAGAACCCACTTTGGATGCGGGCTCACTCAACCCGACGGAATGCAATGGAACGAATGAAGCGCACGTTTATGTGTTCGGCAAAGGCGAATCCATTCAAGTCTCCGTCATTATCGACAATCTGGGGAAAGGCGCTTCGGGCGCTGCGATTCAAAATATGAACATCGCACTCGGAATCGACGAAGGATCTGGTCTTTCATGTTTTTAGACGAAAAAACGATCGAAGTTCGCTCGGGCAAAGGCGGCAACGGCTTAAGCAGTTTCCGTCGTGAAAAATTCGTACCGCTCGGCGGTCCGGACGGAGGCGATGGCGGTCGCGGAGGTAGCGTAATTCTGCGAGCAAACGAACAGTACACCACTTTGCTTGATATGGGAAATCTTCACGTTTACAAAGCTCAAAACGGTGAAGATGGCGGTCCTTCGCGCAGCACAGGAAAATCGGCGAAAGATTTAATCGTCGATGTTCCGTGCGGAACTCTCGTCAAAGATTCCGAAGGGCATATTCTCGCCGACTTAACCGAACCCAATCAGCGTTGGGTGGCCGCGAAAGGTGGTCGAGGCGGACTCGGAAACGTCCACTTTGTAACTCCCGCATTGCAAGGCCCCGAAAAAGCGACGCAAGGTCAACGCGGAGAACGCCGCAAACTTTTCTTAGAGCTCAAACTCGTCGCCGATGTCGGACTTGTCGGTTTCCCAAACGCGGGCAAGTCTTCTCTCGTAAATAAAATTTCGAGCGGACGCCCCAAAGTCGGCGATTATCCGTTCACCACTCTCGAACCGGTCTTAGGCATTGTCGCAGAAAATTCCCGCAGTTTTGTCGTCGCAGACATTCCGGGTTTGATCGAAGGCGCAAGCGAAGGCAAAGGCCTCGGACACGAATTTTTAAAACACATTGAACGCACTTATGCGCTTCTTTTTGTCATCGATGCCTTTGACGAAAACGCTTGGAAAAATTTCCAAACTCTGCGGAAAGAATTGAAAAAATTCCACCCGAAGCTCGTCGAAAAGCCTTACACGATTGCGCTCAACAAAGCGGACTTGGGAATTGAAAAAGCCGAAAAAATTTTCAAATCAAAAAAAGAAAATTTCGTTTCGACTTCGGCCGTTACCGGCGAAGGCGTCAAAGAATTAAATAAAATTCTTTCGAACCTCGTCCCCGATAAGCGCAAAAAAGCAGTCGGTTGGGGAAAGTAAAATGGCAAATTCCGGAAACAATCTCACGAAAAAAGATCTCGTGGAGGAAATCGCCTCCCGCGCCGGCTTGACTCAAGTCGACACAAAAATCATCGTGGAAAATTTTCTGGCCGCCATTTCACAAGCGCTAATCGAAGGCAAAAATATTGAAATTCGCGGATTCGGACGTTTCAAATTACGCATGCGCGGCGCCCGCAAAGCACGCAATCCGCGGACGGGCGAACCTGTCAATATCGACGCTCAAATTCGCCCCGTTTTTGAAGCGAGCAAAGAATTGAGTAAACTGTTCGATTCGAAATCTGCCGATGCAAAATTCATCGAAAAAATTGAAAGCGATGATTCCTTCGACGACGATTCCAACAGAAGCGAAGACGAATATGGCCGATAAAAAAGACATTGCAAAAACGCCGACCATTACAAACCGCAAAGCGCAACATCTCTACTTTGTAGAAAGCCGTTTTGAAGTGGGCATTATGCTCGTCGGTTCCGAAATCAAATCCATCCGCGCAGGGAAATGCACTTTTAGCGATGCTTGGGTCGAAGTTTCGCGGGACAAAAATGAGCTCTGGCTCGTCGGCGCGCATATCGACGAATATTTTTTTGCAAAACGTTTTGGGCACGAACCGCAGCGCAAGCGCAAACTTCTCGCCCACATTTCTGAAATTCAAAAAATGCGGAAAGCGACCGAAATCAAAGGGCTCACGCTGATTCCGCTCAAATTGTATTTTAAAAATCGCTACGCCAAACTTGAAATAGGATTATGCCGAGGCAAAGATCAAAGAGACAAGCGGGCCGATATCATCGCCCGAGACGAAAAACTCGCGATTGCAAGAATTGTCAAAGCCGGCGGTCGGCGCTAATTTTTCTTGGTTGCGTTTTGCTTTTCGGCCTTTTCTCGGAAGCGGCCGCTGCGGTTTCTATTGCGCAAAAGAACGGCGCTTGGATGGTCGATATTGATGCGCTTTCGCAAAGTGAAAATTTAACGACCTCGCTACAGCCCGTCGAAAGGCGCTTCAAAGCCGAAGGAAAAACTTTTTCGTGTTCCTTTGTCATCGGGTTTCCGTATATTTTAGCCAATGGAAAAGCGGTCAAATTAAATTCTTCGACCACCTACGAAGACGATACGGTTTGGGCGCCAGCGCAAGAAACGATTGAAATTTTTAGCGCAGCCTTTTCCAAAAATTACACTCTCGATTCTGCAAACAAAGTTTTAAAAATTGTTGAAGCAAAAAGCACTCCCCAAAATACAGTTGCTCTCCAAAAGGAAGTAACTGTAGAAAAGAAAGAAATTTTACAAAAGAAAGATTCTTCCGAAAAGAAAGCAACTGTAAAATCGACCGCACAAGAAACGAAACCTGCAAAAGAAAAAGTCGTAGAATCCGTTCCCGTTCGCACGAACAAAAATGCGCCCGCGGGCTCGCGCGAAGTCAAAACAATTATCATCGATCCTGGTCACGGCGGAAAAGATCCCGGTGCGATTGGACTTTTTTCCAATGAAAAAGATATCGTCTTAGCCGTTGCCAAAAAATTGCAAAAAGAATTGACCGCAAACGGATTCGAAGTCAAACTCACCCGCAGCACCGATATTTTTATTCAGCTTTCGGAACGTCCGCAACTCGCCAATAAATGGAACGGCGACCTTTTCATCAGTTTACATTGCAATGCAATTGACGGCAACAAAGAACGCAAAAAGAAGACAAAAGGCTTCCGCATTTACGTGCTTCGCGATCCCGAAAGCGAAGAAGACCGCGCCATCGCTCGCCGCGAAAACAAAGTCGCCAAAACTTACGGCGATAAAAATTCAAAAGACGAACTTTCGCCTCTCGATTGGTTAAAAATTCAAGCCCGCTTGGAACAATACAAACAAGCGAGTTACACATTTACGGAAAAAGTCATCCGCTCCTACGAAAAAGGAAAAATTCCCAAGATGGGCTCAGGCGCAGGCGGTGCTGGATTTATGGTTCTCGTCGGCGCCTTTATGCCAGCGACTCTTATCGAACTCGGCTTTATCAGCAATCCCGATGAAGAAAAATTCATGAATAGCGAAAAAGGCCAAGTGGATATGGCGAAACGCATCGCAAACGGCGTCATCGATTACAAAAAAGCGATGAACGAATACTTGGAAACCCTCAAAGCGAGAAACTAAGCCAGAAAAAATGAATTTTAGGCGTAAAGAAAGCAAAGATTTGCTATAAAATTGCGCTTAAATTTTTCTATTTTTGAGCAACAAATTTTGATAACACCGAGGTATCTATGTCCGGACACTCTAAATGGGCAACCACTAAACGCAAAAAAGCAAAGACCGACGTCGCCCGCGCAAAAGCCTGGAACAAATTCATTAAGGAAATTTCCATCGCTGCAAAGCTCGGCGGCGGAAACCCAGATTCTAACCCGCGTCTCCGCGCTGCAATTCTTAAGGCCAAGAGCCAGAGCCTTCCTGCGAAGAACATCGAATCCGCTATCGCCAAGGGTACCGGCGAAGGTAAAGATGTGGTGATGGAAGAACCGATTTACGAAGGACGCGGTCCTGGTGGAGTTGCGATTTTCGTCAAGTGCATGACGGATAACAAGACCCGCACCGTTTCGAACATCCGCAACATTTTCAACAAGAACGGCGGAAGCCTTGGCGAAGCTGGCTCTGTTTCGTGGGCATTCACGCACAAAGGTGTGATCGATGTCGACGCAGAAAAGTATCCCGAAGACAAGGTGATGGATACCGCTCTTGAAGCCGGTGCCGATGACATGACCACCGAAGACGGTGTGCATGAAATTTCGACGACTCCGGAATCTTTCGACGCTGTGACGAAAGCTTTGGAAGCTGCTGGCATTGAAATGCTCAGCGCAGAAATCAGCTACATTCCGAATGATCCGGTGAAGCTCGAACATGCAGATGCGCAGAAACTTTTGAAAATCATCGACAAGTTCGAAGATGACGATGACGTTCAAGATGTTTATCACAACGCAGAAATCAGCAACGAAGATTTGGAAGCTGCAGAATAATTTCTGCTTCCGATGACGAAACTGCAAACGCCCCGCGAAGCGGGGCGTTTTTATTTGACTTGTTCGAAAAATGGAATTGACTTGTTTAACTATTTGACTTGTCCGAAAAATTTCGTCGCCATTAAATCATCATCAAGTCTGCGTTCGGATTGGAGTCCGAAGAATTTTCCGGTTCTTGATAACACGTTTCTGGAGCTTGCACTTGTGTCGCAAAAAAATTGCGATGCGCTTCGACGATTTTTTCGCGGGCAACTTCGGCGGGAAGCCAATCTCCAATTTGCACCGACTTGCCTTCGAGTTCTTTATAATACTGGAAGAAATTCCGCGTAATTTTTAAGAACATCGGATCGACATCTTGCACATCGCGAATCGGATGCGGAATATAAAGCGGAACGCCTAAAACCTTGTAATCTTTTTTCCCGCCATCGGTCATGTCTAAGACGCCGACTGCGCGACAAGAAACGACCGTTCCCGTGGCAAGTGGCGAAGAACAATAGACCAGCATATCCAGTGCGTCCCCGTCATCGGCTCGTGTACTCGGAATTAAACCGTAACTACAAGGATAACTCATCGACGAAAGCAGACAGCGGTCAAGACGAAATACATGATAACGTTCATCGTATTCATATTTGACATTCGTATCTTTCGGGATTTCTACAACACAGTCCACTTCGTACGGATACTTCGGACCAATCGGCAGTTCTAAGTAATTGATAGGCATAGTTCAAATATAAATTATGCTTACCGAGAGCGCCAACGCATCGCTACATTTTTGTCATAGAGACCCACGGCAATTTTTACAGAACCGCCATCGGGGCTATAGCCCGCTTCAAAACGAATCCGTTCCAACGCCGGAATTAAGAAGTGAACGCCGCCGTAAATGCTTTGGCGGTAATCTTCCCAATCAGGGCTTTTCGTGTTCCAAAGAAAGGAGCCTTCGACGCCCGCGACAATTTGCATTCCCCAAAATAAATTTGCGCCCATCACCGAAAACGGGCGACGCTTCACCAATTCAAAGCGTTCTTCGACATTCCAAATCGCTTCGTGCCGACCGTTAATGCTCGAATCGGGTTCAAAGCCCCGCAGCGTATTGGCGCCACCTTGATGCAAACGATCGAAAAATTTTTGCGTTCCCGGACGATAACGTACGAGAGAAGAAACTCCCGTAATAAAGCGTCCAAAATGAATGTAAATGCGATTGTCCCAAAGATATTCGATGTAATTTTCTACGTCATCGTAAAAGACGCCGTAACGCGTCACACGCCATTCTTCGTAAGCGCCGCGATGCGGGTCTAATTTAGAATCGCGTTTATCTAACATAATTCCAACACCCAAATCGGGAACCGAACCGTAATCTTCTACGTAACGGTAAGAGGGCGCCCAAATCAACGAAAAATCATTCCACAATTTTCCGTCGAGCTCTAAATGCAAATAGCAAGAACGGTCATAAAAATTCCGCAAATCATCCCAAGAATCCGTGCGCAAAAATTCAAAATTCCAAGCTATCGGCAAATTAAAAAGCCACGGCGAACTCGCATAAATGGCAAATTCTTTGGAATCAAAAAGCGGGTCAATTGATGTGCGATATTGCGTTTCGATGCGGATGTCTTCTCCGGCGACATTCAAATTTGCGAGCGCAAGCCCGAGCATCCAACCGTCTTGATCTGTCTTCTTTCCTGCGGGCGAAGGAATCCAACGGAGCAATTCCGTAAAACGATATTCCAAATTCACACCGTCAGCGTTCGGTTCACAATGAAGCGACACTTCCGAAAATAAATCCAAACTTTCGAATCGCAATTTTTCGGTTTCAAAATCGGCGTGCGAAAATTCTCGGCCGACCGCATTTAACAATTCCCGATCGACGACATGCGATTTTGTCTGAGAAAGCCCCGCATACCGAATCCGCATCACCTTTTTTCCATCGACGCAATTTTCCTGCGCAAACGAAAGCTGCAAAAGCACAAGCAAAAGGATGAAAATAAAATGCCGATTCACGGCACAAAAATAACTTTTCTTTGGCAAGATGAATTTTTGAAAAGGCGAAGAATGAAAAGGGAAATTTCAAAAAATGATTTCATAAAAAAACTTCCCAAGATGGTGGGAAGTCTTTTTGAAATTCGTCAAGAATAAAATTATTCTTCGTCTTTCTTCGGAGCGACGCGGCGAGTCTTGCGCTTTGCACCAGAGATGTTCAGCTTGCCTTCGCCAGCAAAACGCTTGTTGAACTGATCAATACGACCAGCGGTATCCACGCGGTGCTGCTTGCCAGTCCAGAAAGGATGCGTGTCGCTGGTGATTTCCAAAGTAACTACACCATATTCGACGCCATCGATCACTTTCTTTTCGGCAGACTGCTTCGTGGAGCGGGTGACAAATTCTTTACCCGTATTCGCATCAACGAACACGACCGGTTTGTAATCGGGATGAATACCATTTTTCATTTTTTTAATCCTACTGATTAAACGTTAGGTGAAGCAAATTTAGCTGTTTTTTCTCGTTTTGGCAATTCATAAATAGTATTTTTACACTATGAAACGAAAAATTTTCACTCTTTTATTTTTTAGCTGCGCTTGGGGATTCCTTTTTACAGCTTGCGGCAACGAAAATCAAGCAAATCGGTTGCAAATCAATCAAAAGTACACTCTTCAATCGTGGCCCGATAGCGCTTACATTGCAGACCTCGATTCTATTTTGCACGCAGAACCGTTAAAGGCAAACGCCGATTCCGAAAAAACAGAATTAACCATTTACTCGGGAACGATTCCGACGATTACACTTCCCGGACAAAAATCTGCAAAATCGCAAGCGGCAGTAAAATCACATTCTAAAAAGCGCACCGCCCCTGCCGGTTCAACAGAAAAGCCCGCAGTCCACAACGCCGAAAACTTCGCCGATGCCTTTATGAAAGCGTTAAGCGAACTCCAATCTGACCCGAATAATGCGGCAAAATATAAGACAGTTTCTGTCAAAGATGGCGAAGATTTATTTGCGCTACTTTCCCGCGCTTACGGGAAAAATGCAGCAAAACTCCCCCGTTTTTATACTCTTTCTGCGTTACAGTCAGTCAATCCCGGCGTTAAACTAGAACACTTAACCGCCGGCGAAGCGGTTAGAATTCCAAAACTTTAACGATTGAATTATAAACTTCCCTTGCTGCTCGGGACGCCTTTGACATTTCGCGAAGGCGAAACAGCCTTTGCAACCGCCCGCGCAAATGCTTTGAAAATCGCTTCTAAGCAATGATGATTATCGGCGCCGTAGAAAAGTTCTACGTGCAAATTCATGCGCGCATTTTCACCGAGAGTTTTGAAGAAATGTTCGAAAAGACTTGCGGGCATATTTTCTGCGCCGACCGTTGCATTCGGGAGTTTCACATTCCAAACGATGCCAATCCGATTGGAGAAATCGATGCAGACGCGTGCGAGCGCTTCGTCCATCGGGACAAAGTAAAAGCCGTAACGTTCAATGCCTTTTTTATCGCCGAGGCATTTGACGAAAGCTTCGCCCAAACAAATCGCAATGTCTTCGATGGAATGATGCATATCAACGTAGGTATCGCCGTGACATTCCACGTTTAAAGTGAAGCCGCCGTGGACTTGGAATAAATCCAACATGTGATCGAGAAAGCCCGAACCCGTGTGAATTTTTCCGCGAGAAGCTTCGTCTAAATTTAACGAAAGAGAAATCTGCGTTTCGCTTGTGTTGCGGACAATTTCGGCTTGACGCATTTTATCTCCTTGTGAATTTTCCGTTCGTCGTTAAGCAGAAGCGGCTTGCATAACCTTTGCGCACCGGCACTTTGGTGACTTTTCCGTTGACGGTCATTTGACCGACTGCATCGGAATTGCCGATGACGACGCAAAGCGTATCGTTATAAGTGTAGCGAATCGCAGACTTAGACGAAGTAATATTCGCTTCTTTCAAAACCTTGTTATCGTTCAAGCTGCGGTAAAGTCCAACCCAAGAAGTAGCGGAATCATTTCCCGAAATGGCGATGCGGATTTTTCCGGTTTCGACGACTTCGGCGACGGAATCTTTTTTCGAATCGGACGAAGTCACAAATGTCGTTGCGGAATTGCTCTTCACCGGCGCTTTGATCGCTGCGGAATCATTTTCGACGGGAGCAGAAACGGTGAGCGATTCGGGCGGGACATTTTCTGCGCCATCGGGAACGGTCGCTTCAAAAGACGAAGTGTCATCTTCAACGACAGCGGGAGTTGGATTTACCGGAGCCGGCGCTGCGGGCTGTTCCATTTTCTTCAAAAAGTTCATGCCTGCAAAGAAGACAACCGCTAAAATCAAAACGACGATGATAATCGTTTTGACGCTGCTCTTTCCGCCGCCGACTTTTCCTCCGGCGAACGAATCGGAATCCGAAGAAAGAGTTTCTTGTGCAACAAATTCCTGCGAATAAGAAGAGCCGACTTCTTTCGAATAGCATTCGAGAATTTTCGGCATATCCAAATCGAGGGCGACCGCGATAGAATTTAAGTACCCGCGGACATACGCTTCGACGGGGAATTTATTCCACTCGCCCGCTTCAATTTCTTGCAGATGAGTTTCGGAAATGCGCGTCTTTTGCGCAAATTCTTCTAAGGAAAGTCCTTTGGATTCGCGGATTCTTTTTAAGTAAGCGCCGAGAGTTTCTTCAGCCGCTTTTCCTTCTAACTCAGACATTTTCATCTCCTAAACGATCGATCAAATCCAACGTTTTGGCAACGGGAAGACCGACGACATTATAATAACAGCCGTGGATGCTTTTGACAAGGCTTGCACCCAATCCTTGAATCGCATAAGCGCCCGCTTTGTCTAACGATTCGCCCGATTCTACATAATTTTCGATGAACGCATCCGTCACATGGCGGAAGACGACATCGGTCACGACGCGCGCGGACGAAATCACTTTTCCACCACGAGCAATTGCAACTCCCGAGATGACTTTGTGACGTTTGCCGTTTAAGTATTTGAGCATCGCCACAGCGTCGGCTTTATCTTTCGGTTTGCCAAGTGCATCGCCGTCTAAGTAAACGAGAGTATCGTAGCCGAGAACATATTCCTCGGGGAATTTTTTCGACACATCCAACGCTTTGCCTTCGGCAAATTTCTGCGGACGATCTTCGGGTTCTAGATCCCCGGCGACTTCTTCGAACTTAGAAGGCTCGACGCGAAATGGGATTTTAATTTGAGAAAGAATTGCGGAACGGCGCGGAGATGCGCTTGCCAAGATGAAGTTTTTCACAAAACCCCCGAGATGACTTTGGAATGATCCCCCAAAAGTAATGACCCTTTAAAACCCCGAACTTCGGATTCGCCGCCAAAGATGGAATGCGAAATTTCGGAATCCACGAGAAGAGTGTGTTCTGAAATCACGGAATTTTCCACTTTAGAATTTTCGATGACGACTTCGGGTCCCACAGAAACATTGGGACCGACAACCGAATTGCGAATCGTCGCCGACTCGTCGATGTGACAAGGCGGAATAATTTTACTGCCTTGAAATACCCGATTGACTTCTGGCTTTTCCGAAAGAATTTTTGCATTCGTTTCGAGGAAAGTTTCGGCGGTGCCGCAGTCGAGCCAAGAACGAATCGGTGCTGTGCGGAATTTTGATCCAGCGTCCACCATCATTTGGAGCGCCTCGGTCAGCTGATATTCATTGCGGGTGCGGATATCTTCTTTGATAAGCCGCGTTAAACTTTTGCGCAGAGCGGCGACATCGGTAATGTAATAGATGCCGACGAGCGCTTCGTTCGAAACAAATGTTTCGGGTTTTTCGACGAGCTTCGTCACATGTCCCGTCGAATCTGTTACCGCAACGCCAAAGCGTTTTGGATTTTCGACTTCGCGGGTCATGAGGACATTTTCTTTTTCGTTTTTGAGGAACGAAAGGTCTGCATCAAAAAGCGTATCGCCCAAGATAATTAGAACAGGTTCGTCATCGGACAAAAACGGAAGGCAAAGAGAAATCGCTTCTCCAAGCCCTTGCGGATTGCGCTGACGCACGGTGTGTGCATTTGCAAAATTCCGCTGCCGGATGAAATCTTCCACCAGCTCCCCTTTATACCCAATAATGAAAATTTGTTCTGATACCGATAACGATGAATACGATTCGATGATGTGTTCAATCAGCGCCTTCCCTGCGATGGGGAGCAAGCACTTCGGAAGCGACAATGTAAATGGACGAAGTCGCGTTCCAGTTCCGGCAACAGGTAAAATAACTTTCATAATGGCAATAATGTAGTAAAAAGAAAAGCGCTACTTGGTATCATCGGTGCTCGCGGCATTCAATTTGATATCCGGCAAATCCTTCACGTAAACGGTAAAGCTCCAGCCAGCCGCAGGACCCGTCGGCGTCCACGTAAAATTGAGCATCCAACAATGAAGAGAACGATCAAAGGTAAATTCATGCGAAGCGAAACGCCCTTCGGTGTAACTGTAACGCGTCGAATAAGTCATCGACCAATTTGGCGTCGGATGAAGAGATGCCGAAAATCCCGTCGAATGCGAAACATTATCGCGGAAAACTTTTTTCCCAACTCGCGTGCTCGAGAAAGAATAGCGGTAATCCAAACTCGCAGACCAAGAATCTTTTTTATACTTCCCCATTTGCGATGCTAAGCCCGAATTGAAGTCTCCCGAAAAATTGAAAGTCTTCGAAAGATCATACGCCCAATACGTGAGTTCGGGAACGCGGACTTTATTGGGATTTTCTTCGAATTTATGATAGACGCTATGACGCGTTCGCACGGTGAATAAATAATTCGGTAAAACCTGCAAACCAAAACTCGAATTGATATCGGACCATTGCAAAGAATCCGCGGCAAAATTATACGACGTCGAATGCGATGTCGTGAGAAGTCTGCGCGTGCCGTAAGAATCTTCGACTTCGGTCGAATCTTTTCCGTCTTCGCTTTTTTTCGTGTGCCCGACGACGCGCAAATACTTGATATCGAAATCGTTTGAAAGTCCAAATCCGATTGCTTTTTGTTCGGTTTGATACGGCGTTTGTCCTAAGAGCGGATGCTTCACAAAGTATTTGTTCGTATCCATTTCGGGCGCATAGGTATAAGAAATACTCGGCGAAAGAACATGGCGAATTCCGGTGAAACTCCCAATTTCGGGCATCCAAATGCCATAAAGTTTTGTGTCGGCGGTAATGCTATAATTGTGATTGTAAAAGAATTCGCCGTATTCATCGTGCTCGGGATCGATGCCGTTGCGCTGCCGCCAATACTTCGAAGAATCATCGGGATTGATCCAACGGTTTCCCGTCCACATGCCGGTGAATGTTACCTTCGGCGTAATGTTGATGACATCGAATAGCGACGCAGAATAATCCAATGCAAATGTTCCGATGTAGCCCGAATACCACGCTGCGGTATCGATATCGCGAATTGTATCGGGAGCAATTTTTTCGTATAAATTAAATCGATTCGTAAACGAATAATTGAAATTATCGAGCCACGAAGATTCAGCGACTTCATCTTCGTCGGTTTCAAATTCAAAAAGCGGTCCGCTCATGCGGTATTGAATATCGGGAATTTGCCGTTCTTTGTGCCCCGTCGTCAAGTTGTAATTTTGCGAAACTTTCACCGTGAGATTTTTGTTTTTTCCGAATTGCCCGGAATAAGTCATCTGCGCATTCGCTTGTTGGTTGAGAATCGTTTTTGCATCGAGTCCGTTTTCTTTGCGCACGGTTTGATCCGAAACAAACGAGCCCGAACCCGAGATAGAATGCTTGCCGTCGGGAGTTAAATTCTGCTTGTGATTAAAGGAAATGTCGTAACCGCTATTCGCCATGTCAAATTCTTCGAGGTAACTCGTATAGGTCACGCTACCGTCTAACCAATACCGCAATTTATAGCGCACGGTTTCGGTGAGAGTTGTCTTTTCGAAATTTGCCGCAGAGCCTTCGACGATATCGCCCGAAGTCGTCGCATCCCAATAATCGTTCGGCGCATAATAGAAGCCGACATTTTTAATGTAAAAGCCTTGCACTTGGTCACCGCCGAATTTCGGCGTGAGAAGTCCCGATTTGCGGCCACTTTTGAGAGGCGCTACAATCATCGGGAGAACGGCGACTGGAACGTCTGCGATGTTTAAGACGACGGGGCGCGCGGTCACACTTTCTTTGGGTTTGACGACCATGCGGCGGCTATAAAAAAAGTAATGCTGATGCGTGGTATCGTCGCAAGTGCTAAAATCTCCGCGGGCGATGAGAAGTCTCGAATCGGGAAGCCTTCGCACTTCCATGCCGTTGAGCTGATTATTATCTTGGAATGTCGTCGCGTAATAAATTTCCCCGACCCGCGTTTTCATATTGTACTTCATCCGATAGCCGGCGAGAGAAGGATTTTTCGTTTCGCGTAAAACCGGATCCCCGCTCGCTTGAAGCACTTGATCTTTCTGATTAAATAAAACGGTATCGGCGTCCAATGTCGCTGTCCGATATTTTAATTGCGCTTTATTATTCAAATTGAATGTGGATGTTTCCACGTCGTATTGTAAATCGACAGCGTGATATTCTATCGTATCCGTTTGCGTCGAATCATTTGCCGAGCCAAACCAATCGCCCGCTGACGAATCTTTTGAAGTCGTATCGGGTTCTGCTCTTTCGGGGAGATCGATTTTGGTGAGTTCTTGCGCAAATCCCAAAGACACGAGAAAAAGCGCATAGAAAACTACGCGCCAGAGGTGCCTTGGCTGAAATGTGCGAAATATCACAGCGCAAGTATAGAAAAAGCACGCCCACGGCGTGCTATGAGAAATTCGTAACGAGTAAAATTTAGAAAGCGAAAAGGCTTTGCAAAATTACTTCAATTCGGCTGCGGCTGCAGAAGATGCGCCGTTTTGTTCGATGTGAACAATGTAACGGCCAGCGGCTGCGTTCTTGCCATTCCAAGTGAGAGTTTGGAATCCCGCTTTGGCGTGATCCGCTGTTAAGCGCGCCAGTTCTTCGCCGTTTGCGCTCACAATGCGAATGATAGCAGAGCCTTCGCGTTTTAGGTCAAAGGAAACTTGGTTGCGGTTAAATCCTTTGAGAGAACCCGCCGAACGGACTTGCGATTTTGTCTGCGGCATTTCGAAAGAAGCATCCGCTTTTTCAATGGCGACAGCCGAAAGTTCTGAAGCGCCGACGGTCATATCTTCGGGGATAACGCGACCTTCTTTCATCACCGAGAGAAGTTCATAATTTTCGCCGAGATTTTTGCGGGCAACTTCTGCGATTTCTGCGGCAGAATAAGCCTTCGAAGAGGATCCGTCATACCATTCTTGCACAGAAGCCGCGTCGATTTCGTTCACCGCAATTTGTGCGCGGCGTAAAGTCACCGACATCTTTTCTTTTTCGCGGACGATGGAAAGTTCAACGGGCTTTCCGACGGTGCCGCGGAGAATGTCCTTCGATTCTTCGAGGTCATTTCCCGCGAGAGAATTGCCGTCCACCGCGATAATGCGGTCGTCTTTTTCGAGTCCCGCTTCGAAAGCCGGTGAACCCGGAATGACTTCGACAACGCGAACGCCGTCATCCGTTGCATAAATGGTGACACCGATACCGCCAAAAGATTCACCAGCCATTGCCGCGGTCGCTGCAAAAGCCAAAGCACAAGCTGTTTTCGTCAAAAGTTTCATAAAACCTCCAAGAACAATGTAGTTAATTAGAAATGAGGTATGAGGCGCACCTCTGTGCCGTGCTCCGCCTGCAGGAAGCCATTTAACACGTCAAATTCGTCCATGCAACGCTGCGGCAAGCCATTTAACACGTCAAATTCGTTCTTGCAACGCTGCGGCAAGCCATTTAACACGTTAAATTCGTCCTTGCAACGCTGCGGCAAGCCATTTAACACGTCAAATTCGTCCATGCAACGCTGCGGCAAGCCATTTAACACGTCAAATTCGTTCTTGCAACGCTGCGGCAAGCCATTTAACACGTCAAATTCGTTCTTGCAACGCTGCGGGAAGCCATTTAACACGTTAAATTCGTCCTTGCAACGCTGCGGGAACACTTTTAAATGAGAAATGAAGATGATGGCACGCAGGAGAAGCGTCTAAAAAACGCTAGTAAGCTAGCGGAGGCCTCGGAAGCCTTCTTTTGATTTGCTGGCAAGCTAGCAGAGACCTCGGAAACCTTCATTTGATTTGCTAGCATACTAGCGGAGGCCTCGGTAAGAACTTTGATCTTAGAAATCTCTAAGCTCTAAACTCTAAGTTCTAAGATCTCATTCCTCATTTTTTCCTCCTTCCTATTTTAAATTTGCGCACAAAAAATGAGGTGCTTTATGCTCAGCGAAAATAAACGGAACTTCTTCTTTGGAATTCTCTTTATCGCGTTGATAACGGAAATCGCCTTCTTCATCGCCGAAATTCCTGCGGTCAAAGCCTTGTCTTTGAGCCCGCTTATCGTCGGTCTCTTGCTCGGTATTATTTATGCGAATACCTTGCGCAAATTTACACCTACATCTTGGGCGCCCGGTGTTGCGTTCTGCTCCAAAAAAATTCTGCGGTTGGGCATCATCCTTTACGGCTTCCGTTTGACTTTTGGACAAATTATCGATGTGGGAATTCCGGCTCTGATGGTCGACGCCATTATTGTTTCCGTGACTCTTGTCGGCGGTTACTTCATCGGCGCAAAATGCATGAAGATGGATAAAGAAACCGCTCTTCTCACTTCTTGTGGAAGCGCTATCTGCGGAGCTGCTGCCGTTCTCGGTGCCGAAGCCGCTATCAAAAGTAAACCGTATAAGACTGCGGTCGCCGTTTCGACCGTCGTGCTTTTCGGAACTCTTGCGATGTTCCTTTACCCGATTCTTTATCGGAATGGTATTCTTCATTTGAGCCCCGAAAATACAGGCCTTTACATCGGTTCAACGATTCACGAAGTGGCGCACGCCGTCGGTGCCGGAAATGCTACGGGCGATGCGGTCATCGCTGCCAATGCGATTGTCGTGAAAATGATTCGCGTGATGTTCCTCGTTCCGGTTCTTCTCGTTCTCGCTTTCTTTGTCGCAGGCCGCTTAAAATCGGACGATGAAAAAGGCGACTCTGCAAATACAAAACGCAAAATCGCTGTTCCTTGGTTTGCCTTTGGATTCCTCGCTGTCGTAATTTTCAATTCGTTTGGACTCTTTGGCACTGGCCTTCTCAAGGGAATTGAAACAGTCGATACTTTCTTCCTTTCGATGGCGATGACCGCTCTCGGTACAGAAACGAGTCTCGATAAATTCAAACAAGCCGGTCCGAAGCCATTTATTTTGGCGACGATTCTTTTCGTCTGGCTCGTCTTTGGCGGTTACGGTCTCGCATACGCCTTAGGCGCATAAAAAATCAAATGGAAAAATTGCGCAGATTCTAAAAAAGGATTTTTATGACTCAAGTCAAAACATTTAAGAAAAAACAAGTCATCATTTGGCTTTCCGCACTAATTCTCGGCGCGGGACTCGGGCTTCTCAATTCCGAAGGTCTGATGCAATTTTTCAATTTCATCGCTTCGGTTTACACGCGGCTTTTTCAATTCATCGCAGTGCCGACGATTGCGATTGCGCTCACGACAACTCTTTCGATGCTCGGCTTAAAAAAGAGCACGGGGCGCATTTTTGCGCATACAATTTTTTATACGCTGCTCACGACTTTTGCGGCAGCGTTCGTCGGGCTTTTGCTTTATACCATAATTGAACCGGGAACTCTTCCGCAGAGTCTCGTTTCGGAAGGATTTGCCGAAGTCCCGAAAAATTTGGAAACCCTTTCGTATTACGATCACATCCTCGGCGTCATCCCGAATAATGTGGTGAATCCATTCTTAAGCGGAAATGTTCTCGGCATTTTAATCGTCGCAGCGGCAGTCGGTTTAGGCCTCGCCTTTATGCCCGAATCCGAAAATAAATCCACTTTGTTAAAAGGAATTCTCGGGCTTCGCGAACTTCTCTTCACTTTGATTCGCGCTTTGGTTTGGGCGCTTCCGCTCGGCATTGTCGCTTTCGCGGCTCAACTTTCCAATCAAATGAACGCGGGAATTGTCGTCGATTCTCTCGGAAAATATATCGCTGTTGTTCTCGGCGGAAATGCGATTCAATTCTTCATCGTGCTGCCGCTTATTTTATTTGTCCGCGGATTAAATCCGCTCACCGTTTTTAAGAAAATGTCGCCCGCTGTGATGATGGCATTTTTCACAAAAAGTTCTGCAGCAACTCTCCCCGTGACGATGCAATCTGCCGAAGACAATTTAAAAGTCAAGCCGGAAATCGCCCGCTTTGTTCTCCCGATTTGCACGACGATTAACATGAACGGCTGCGCGGCATTTATTTTGGTGACGTCGCTTTTTGTGATGCAAAATACCGGCGTTGAACTTTCTCTCGGAATGATGTTTCTTTGGCTTGTCATTTCGGTCGTTTCTGCTGTAGGAAACGCAGGCGTTCCGATGGGCTGCTACTTTTTAACCCTTTCGTTAATGGTCGGGATGAACGCAAATATCGGTGTGATGGGTGTGATTCTTCCGCTTTATGCGATTATCGATATGGTCGAAACCGCAGAAAATGTTTGGTCCGATTCCTGCGTTTGCGCAATCGTTAACGAGAAAAATAGTTAGAAATTTTGCCGCGATTTTTTCGCGGCTTAGACGAGTTTTCCAATGCCGACAATGGCTGCGGTTCTTGCGCGGAGACGCGTTTCACCTAAGCCTAAAATTTTCATTTCGCCATTTTGATAATTCTTTACCAAGTTAATTTCACGCGGAGAAAATCCACCCTCAGGACCGACAAGAAGGGTGGTTTCTTTTTTTATCGGGGGCAAATTTTTTTCGCCACCTAAATCGCATAGGATAATATCACCCGTATAATTTTTCAGCCATTCGTCAAAAGGAATCGGCCCGCGGATTTCGGTAAGCCACGCTTTCATCGATTGTTTTAAACTCACGAGCGCTTTTAATTCGGAGCGGCGCACGACTTTTTGCAAATTCGAATCTTTCGGTTCTTCGGAATGATCCGTGCGAAATAATGTAATGCTTCCGACTTCCATTTCGCTCACGTGCAAAGCGACTTCTTCGTTTGCGTCATCTTTAAGGCAAGCGATTCCCAAATGCAAAAGCGGTTTCGGGCGAGGCGAATCTTCGATTTTTTCCACGCGAATTTGCGTGCATTTCGCATCGGCTTTTTCGACAATGCCCAATGCAAAATGGCCTTTGCCATCGGTTAAATTTAAGCCGTCGCCTTCGCGGGCGCGGCAAACGCGGATAGCGTGCGAACTTTCATCGGGCGAAAGTTCTTGAGAACCGATGACCAAGTTTGGAACATAAAATCGAGTGTCGGGAGATTTCATGGTGCAAAGATAAATACTAAATTGCGCTTATGCAAATCAAAGCTGTTGTATTCGATTTAGATGGAACTCTTTACCTTTCGGGAAAACCTTATCCGCGTGCGGTTGAAACGGTCCGCGCTGTCGCCGAAAAAGTTCCCGTTTATTATCTCTCGAATAATACCAGCAAATCGCTCGTCTTTTATACGAATCGCCTTTTGCGCATGGGACTTCCCATTCAAAATCATCAAAGCATTTTGTCGGCGATGACTTTTGCACTTTCGGAAATTCATAAGCGCGGAATTAAAAATATTTATCTGTTTGCAAATCCCGAAGTGGAAGAATGGGTCGCTTCGGAAGATCCGTCTTTGAATCTCCACGCTCCGCTCGATAAAACAGAACTCGTTCTCGTCGCGTATCATTCTTCTTTTAATTACCGCGACCTTTGCGAAGTTTCGTGGCGATTAGAACGCGGCGCCGATTTTTGGGTCACGCATGCAGATTTCGTTTGCCCCGATGAACTCGGACCCGTTCCGGATATCGGCAGTTTTATGGCGATGTTCAAAGCGACGACAGGCCGAGAACCTTCGCATATTTTTGGGAAGCCTAATCCCGAGATGCTTTCGCCGTTAACAGAAACTTTAAAGCCCGAAGAAATTTTATTTGTCGGCGACCGTTTATATACCGATTTTGAACTCGCAATTCGCGCCGGCTGCCATTTTGCGCTCGTCCTCTGCGGCGAAACAAAAGCCCGCGATGTGCAACGCTTAGCTCGTCAGCCCGATATCATCGCTGAACAAGTTTCAGATATCAATTTTGATGCGCTAATAAAAAAATGAAAATTTAGACATGCGGAAAGAGGGGTCCGAAATTTTCCGTAAATTTTATTTTTGTAAACTCTTTAAAACAAATCGGACTTTTCCTAAATTTGGCAGCACTTATGCCAAAGCTCCCTCATTACACTCCCGAACTCTTCAAACAGCTCCGCAAAGGTTACACCAAACAGGACTTCACGAAAGATTTGATGTCCGGTTTAATCGTCGGAATTTTAGCGCTTCCTCTGGCGATTGCATTTGCGATTGCTTCGGGAGTTGGTCCCGAACAAGGCCTTTATACGGCGATTATCGCGGGCTTTGCAATTTCATTCTTCGGCGGTAGCCGCTTCCAAATCGGCGGGCCGACGGGCGCTTTCATTGTAATCGTTTACGGCATCGTCGCCAAATTCGGTTACGATGGCCTTGCGACGGCGACTTTAATGGCGGGCGTAATGCTCATCATTTTCGGCATTGCAAAACTCGGCGGTATCATCAAATTTATTCCGTTCCCCGTGACCGTCGGTTTTACCGGGGGAATTGCGATTATCATTGCACTCGGGCAGGTGCCGAATTTTCTCGGGCTTCAATTCATGGGGGCGAAAGAACCCGCTGATGCGATTGGCAAAGTGACTTTATACGCAAAATCTTTGGACACGACGAATTTGTATGCGGTCATTATCGGCATCATCGCTTTGGCGATTTGCTTCTTGTGGCCAAAAATTACGACGAAAGTTCCGGGCTCTTTAATCGCAATTATTTTTGCTACCGCTTTGGTAAAAATCCTCGGCTGGGATGAAGCGCACGGTGTGATGACAATCGGTTCAAAGAATTCCATTCCGACTGGTTTTCCGACTCCGCATTTGCCAAATATCGGCTTGGATATGATGCGACAAGTGTTCCAGCCTGCGTTAACGATTGCCATTCTCGGAGCGATTGAATCTTTGCTTTCGGCAGTTGTCGCGGACGGCATGACCGGTTCACGCCACCGTTCCAATACAGAACTTGTCGGGCAAGGCATTGCGAATGTGCTTTCTCCGATTTTCGGCGGAATTCCTGCGACCGGTGCGATTGCGCGTACCGCGACGAATATTAAAAATGGTGCCGTGAGTCCGATTTCGGGCTTAATTCACGCGGTCATTCTTCTTTTGATTATGCTGATTTTTGGAAAATACGCCGAGATGATTCCGATGGCGGCGCTCGCTGCGGTACTTTTCCAAGTAGCATTTAATATGTGCGGTTACAAAAATTTCATCAAGTTGATTAAAGGCGCTCCGAAAAGCGATGTAACCGTTTTGCTCGTCACGTTTGTGCTTACCGTCGTTATGGATTTGACGATTGCAATTGAAGTCGGCGTTCTCCTCGCGGCAATTCTCTTTATCCGTCGCATGTCCGATGTCGCAGAAGTCGAATGCGTGATGGAAGACGATGACTTGAAGCAAGATGATGAAGAACTCGCTGACCCGAATAATATCGGAAGCCGTCATGTTCCGCACGGCGTTGCTGTTTTCGAAATCATGGGTTCGCTTTTCTTTGGCGCTGTTGAAAAATTTAAAACCGCTCTCGATATGACGAGCAGCCATCCGAAAATTTTAATTCTGCGGATGCGCCAAGTGCCTTCTATCGATGCAGCGGGAGTTCAAATGATCGAAGGTTTACTCGCAAAGTGCCGCGCCGAAGGAACGCAACTTCTCCTTTCGGGTGTGCATTCGCAGCCGATCGTCGCCCTTTCGAAATCGGGACTTTTAAAAGACATCGGCGAACAAAATGTTCTCGCAAATATTGACGCTGCCTTAAACCGCGCCCGCGAAATTCTCGGGCTCCCGCTTGTCGCAGCGAAGCCGACAACGCCGAGCGTCGATTGGGAACACAATGTGCAACAGCCGTGGATTCCGGAAAATGCAAACGCTAAGGTCGCTGAAGAAACGACCGAAGTTATCGCCGAAACCGTTTCTGAAATTCAATCCGCCGACATTCCCAAGGCCGAAAGCGAAAAGAAAGACACCTTCCACAAAATGATGCACAAAATTTTCCCATGGATTAAATAACCAGAAAAATTCAAAGCACCGCATTCGCGGTGCTTTTTTATTTCCGAATTATTCCGATTTTTCAGAATTCAAAAACAAATCGTTTTCCATGAAAGTTTTGGGATGAAAACTTTTTCGATGCTCCGGAGTAAAGCCGAATTTTTGAATGCCTTCTAAATGCGCTTTCGTGCCATAGCCCGCATTTTTTTCGAAGGCATAGCCCGGATATTTTTCGGCGAGAGAATCCATATAGCGATCGCGGAAAACTTTGGCTAAAATAGACGCCGCTGAGATGCTTGCGATGCGACCGTCGCCTTTGATAATCGCCAGTTGCAAATTCGAAGGCACTCCGCGAATTTTCAAATTGCCATCGACCGCAATCAAGATTTCTGCGCCCGCGGGAATTTTTCCGCTGGATTCAATCGGAATTTCTGGAGCGGAAATTTCTAAGCCCGAAACGCCTAACGCAGAAAGTGCGCGCCGCATCGCTAAAAAGTCTGCGTTGAGAATATTGAGTTCATCGATTTCTGAAACGCTCGCACTCGCAATCGCATAACAAAGACATTCGGATTTAACGGTTTCAAACATCGCTTCGCGTTTTTTGCGCGTGAGTTTTTTAGAATCGTTTAAAGCGAAATCCGCCGTCGGATTTTTTAACATCGCAGCGCATGCGACAACTGGCCCCGCCAACGGTCCGCGCCCCACTTCATCGACGCCGACGATAATTTGATTCGGATAATTTTTGCGCAAAGCGATTTCGCCATCGACAGGCGAAGAAATGCCTTGCAAAAATTCGGGCAGTGCAAATTTCATTTTAAACTTTTCCGTTTTTGTGCAAAAAATTTTCAGCGTAATTTTTTAAAGTTTTCCAATAAAGCGCGTGCTCTTGCACGAGAACGCGCGCCGCTAAATCCGCCGGCGAATCCGATTCGAAAACCGGAACTTTTGTTTGAGCTAAAATTTTTCCGCTATCGTAATCGCCGCTGACTAAATGAATCGTCGCTCCGCTTTCTTTTTCTTTCGCTGCGATGACCGCTTCGTGAACATGAATTCCGAAAAATCCTGCGCCACCGAATTTCGGTAAAAGCGACGGATGCACATTCAACATGCGATTTTCTGTCGCCTGTAAAACCGCATCGGGAATACGTTTCATGTAGCCGCAAAGCGCAATCAAATTGACCGCATTTTCTTTTAAAACTTTTAAAATCGCTTGTTCATATTCGGCGGGATTCGGGTGCGTTTTTCCCGAAATATGATACACCGGAATGCCAAAATTTTTTGCAATTTCTGCGGCGCCTGAGCCCGCGTTATTCGTGATTAAAAAGCGGCACTCACCGCCCAATGTTCCGTCTTTTTCATGCGAAAGGATAGCCTTAAAATTACTGCCGCCACCCGAAGCAAAAACGCCAAAAGTAAACATAAACGAAAGATAGAATTTTATCCCGAAAGAATTTATTTTGAAGAAATTCTTTTTTAAATTCTACTCAACTTAAATCAATAGGAATGCTATGACATTTGACAAGTATCTTGAATCCGCGAAACTTCATGGAAACGTGAAAGACCTGATGACAAAAGGTCTCGCTGTTGAATTTATTCAGCCGTGGTACACTCCGCTCACCACAACTCCTGCGACAACGGGCATTGCTGTCGGCGGCATCGGAAGCACTTACACCGTAACGCCTGCCGGCACAACTCCGGTGACGGGCGTAATCCCGGGCGTTCAAGTGCGCACGACCAATCCCGACGATTTGCGTTTGCAAAATGTTTTCTACCGCGAATCGGTCATTGTCAAAAATGCGCCCCTCGCCATTCGCAATTTCTTCGAATTCAATCGTAAAAATCAATTTTACACATTGAAAGATTCCGAAGGAAAACCGCTCTTTACAGAAACGACCGAAAAAGAAGCGTTAAAAAAAATTGAAAAAGTTCTCGCCGACAAGAATTTCTTTGCGACCAATCAAGAAGCGCTTTATCGTTGGCATACAGAATTTAGCCCGCGCACACAAGCGATGATCGCCGCGGGAAAGACGACAACTCCTGAATTTAATCGCGCAGTTCTCATCGATTTCTTTGACGGTGAACTCGGCGAAAAAGTCGAAAGCAAAGGCGCTCTCACCGCAGCATTTGGAAACGATACCGAATTCCTCGGCGAAGCGGGATACGATGCGCAAAAGATGGAATACACCGCAGAATATCCGCTGTCTCGCACCCAATACAAAGCGACCAAAGGAATTCAAATTACCCGTTATCAATACAGCTACGTGCTGCCGAATAACGAACGCATTTCGAGTCTTCCGGTGAGCGCAACGCGTTACGAATTCGTCAACCCGACGAAAGATGTCCGCGAAATCACTCTCGTGCAAGTGCAAGAAAATTATTGCGGTTACCAAGTCCGCAAAGATCGCGAAGGCGTTCAAGATTCTTCGTTCGTCCTCGTGCCTGTTGCGAAGAATCCGCAAGGCGTTGAATTTTCGGCAAATCTCGCCGACGGTCGTCAAGTTAAAGGCGTTGAATTTTACAACAAGACGCCGCTTTCCGAAAGCGACTTTGACGGTTGCATGGGAATTAGCGCAGCATGGAATCCGAAGGACGATGTAAACGTTTCGACGAAACCGCTCTTCTACCGCGATGATCAAAAAACAGTTCTCGCAGGAGCGCTCCACAGCGGACGCCTTTCGCAGAATTTTGTGAAGAATGTTTACAGCGGACGCGAAACTGTCGCCGGCGCAATCGCCGTGACCGTGCGCTTAAAACCGCGCGCCAAAGCAACGATTCAACTGAACACCGTTCTCGACTTTGCGCACATTCGCTTCCAAGAAAAAGAAAATTTGAAGAAATACACCGTCTTCTATCCGGATCCGTTTGGCCGCGTTCAAGCGATGCTTTCGGAAGCGCTTTCGTTTGACGCCGAATTTGAAAATACATTTGGCGAAGCTTACCGCGCACTCGCTCCGGAAAAAGCACTCGCAAAACTTTTCCCGAAAGACAAGAAGAAACAAGCGGAATTCCGCAGCTTAGCTTTGAACACGCTGAGCTTTATTCCCGAAGCAACTGTTTGGGATAAAGACGATAATTTCCTCGTCCGCGAATGCGCCGACTATCCGTTCTTCAATTCTCTCGACGTTTACTTCTACGGCAGCTTCTCGCTTCTCGCTTTGATGCCGCGCTTAGACGGTGCTGTGATGAAGCGCTTTGCCGATGCGATTCTCGCCGAAGATAATACCATTCGCCGTCACCACGAATATGTGAACCATCCTTACGCCGACTTGCCCGAAGCCAAATTGGAAGGTCCGCGCGCCGTTCACGGAGCCGTGATTCACGATCTCGGCAGCCCCTTTAATCCGGCGCCCGATGCCTACGACTGGCACAATGTGAAAGAATGGAAAGATCTCGCTCCGAAATATGTGTTGATGGTTTTACGCCATTACAAATTCACCGGCGACAAGTCTGTAGTCGATTCTTGCAAAGATGCCGTTTACGCTTGCATGGAATATTTAGAGAAGATGGTGGACGAAGGACAAAACTTCCCGCTCACCCACGGAACCGATGACACCTTCGACAATCTTTCGTCGAACGGCATCTCGGTTTACTGCGGATCTCTTTGGATTGCAGGCCTCCGCGCCGCTGCAAAAATCGCAGAACTCGAAGGCGACAGCGCCCGCGCTCTCGATTGGGAAAAGAAAGCCGACGAAGCCGAAGCCGAATTCCACGAAGCCTTGTGGGATGAAAACGAAGGCTACTTCCATTTCTTTGCCACTCCGATTGAAGCGAAAGACGTTCACTTCGAACACTTCGACAAAATCGTGGAAGCGCTCGCTGACGAAGTTCCGCTTTCCGGTTCCGACGCGCAGAAACTCGCCGAGCTCAACGATTGGCTAAACTTCTCTGAAATTCCCGAAGATGTGGAACTTTCGAAGCTCGAACTTCGCAAGTTCAAAAAAGAATGGCTCTACGGCACAGCGCCCGAAGCCTTCACCGAATCTTTCCAGAAAAAATTGGAATTGGATTCCGATGATGTCTTCGCCGACTCGATGCTCGCGGACACGTATCTGCGCCTTCTCGGACTTGCGCCTCTCACCGATTTCGAAAAGGGAGCAAGCACCCTCGACCGCATTTACCGCACCAATTATAAAGCGAACACGCCGCTTCTCGGCGCCGCCAACTTGGTGCACAAAGACGGTTCCCCGCTCGATGAATTCAACTTCCAAGCTCACGATGTTTGGATTGGCATTCAATACAGCATCGCAAGCGGCATGATTCTCCACGAAGAAATTGACGAAGCCCGCGACATCGTCAATAGCATGATTCAAAATCTTTACGAAGAAGCGAAGATTCCGTTCGCCGCACCCGAAGGCTTTAACGGAAGTTGCCGCCTCCACGAAGACGCTCTCGTAAAAGCGGGAGTTTCGATGACCGCGGCAAAATCTCTCATCGCAGAACTCGTGAAGAAAGGCGCACTTCTCGCGGATCAACGCATTTCGCCGAAGCTTCCGAAGAATCTCGCCGCCTTCAAAAAGGCTTACGGCACACTCGCCAAGAAAGCGAAAATTTCCGAAGAAGATTTGTTCACATTGCTGCACAGCACTGCGCTCAAATACACCGCCGGAAAATATTTCCGTCCGGGAATGGTCTTCGCCCTCTTCGATGCACTCAAATTGGATGCGTTAAAGTAACGATTACTTTTCCACGACCTTCCCGGGAATTTCCCGCAGAAGGCCGGTGCGGAAAGGATCATTCTTTCCAAGTTCCAAATGGTAAAACATTTGGATAACCAAATTTTCCGTATTGAAGTCAAACGAATCCAAGCGAAGCAAAAAGCTTTCTGCGGAATTGTCAAAGCCGACTAAATACGGAATATTTTTTAATTCCCCTTCTTCTTCTAATTCCCGCAAAAGACCCGCGACTTCATCATTCACGGTGACCCACGGCATCTCGGCGGGAATTTCTTTTAAAAGTCGTCGCAAAATTTCTTTCTCATGTTTTTTTGCCCGCAATTCAATCGTATATTTCGGACCATTTTGACTGGCGAGATGACGAAAATCCCACGGGCTCGCATATTTCGAATCGACGCATTCCACCACTTCGATGCCGCTTTCGCGCAGACCTTGCAAACGGTCGATTGACCACGAACTCGCATGATACGGCGAAATGTATGCGATTTGCGAAATGCCTTTTTGCTTCAAAAATTTGCCGACGGATTTTCCCGGATTTTTCCCAAACGATGAATTGAAAAATGCCCAGCCATCTTGTTTAAGAAAAATTTTTTCCAAAGAATTTGCAGGGTGCTCCCACCAAATGGAAATAGGAAAATTCGCCGCGAGAAGTGCGTGCAATAATTTAAATGGTTTTAAAATTAAAAGGGTCGAAACGATTGCGCCCACCGCATTCGGGTAATCCGAAAAATGGCGCACATTGCCGTTGCGATCGACGAAACGTTCTGCGTCTTCATCAAATCCGAGAAGGCGTAATTTATAATGTTTCTCTGCGCCCAAGCGATAAGTGAACCGCAGAAAATCCATTTCGCGCTCACTCGCCGGATAAAAAGATCCCCACGCTGTTGAACGCGTGATGAAAAGAATTTCTGTATCCGAAGATTTTTTTTCTTGCTTCGGAAAATTGTAGCGATTTTTTCCTTTGTGTTCCAAGATGCCGCGGGCACACGCTTCTTTTAAATACTGCCGCAACATATACGGCGAAATGCGATAACGCGCAGCGAGTTCTTTTTGCGACGGCAACGATTCGGTCAAAGGAAAATAACCGAAGCGAATATCCGATTGAAATTTTTCAAAGAAAGTTTCTTGCGGACCCGGCGCCACCGCAGCGATGGCAATCGTTTTTCGCTTTCCCCAAAAAACGCCTTTTCCCGGATCCGTGTAAACGAGACCTTTTTCTTTTAATGTGCGAATCGCACTTTGAATCGTTCCCGAAGCGGCGTGCAATTTTTGCATTAACACGCGCACCGATGGCAATTTATCGCCATTTTGATGCGGACTCATTAACAACGCTTCGACAACGGCATCTTTCATTTTTTCCTTTTTCCTTTACTGCGCCCGATGAGGTCGTAGGTTTTTAAATATTCGGGATGTGAATTTCCATGAGAACGCACTGCGCTTTTACGAATTGCAGTTGTCGTATCGACAGGCGGATTTACAACAGGAGGATTCACAATCGGCGGATTCACTACCGGAGGATTTTCTGTGTTTGACGATTCCGTATCCACGGGAACTGTTCCGTAGAATCCTTCGTTTCCCGCTTTCGTTAAACTAAGAACCATGTAGCCGTCTTTAACCGTCGCATTTTCCTGTTTTAAATCGACGCGGTTTCCGTCAAAAGTCCATTCGCCACAATTCCAACGGCTCGCGTCAAAAGTGTCAAAATTATCCGTCCAACTGAGAGTAAAGTCCGAGCCATTTTCTCCTGCGCCCGGCGTATATTTGTAAACCTTTACCCAGTTGATGAATTGATGCACCGGAAGAATCGCATCATTCCATGCGCCAACCCAGCCCGCATCTTCCGAAGACCATAAATTAAAACGCAAATCCTGCGGACGCACTAACGCTTGCACCTGACCCTTGCTATCGCTCGAATCGCGTTTCGCTTTGCGTACAAGTTCACCATCGATAAACCAAGCGACATAATCCGGCGTCCATTCCATTCCATAAGTATGATAAGCGGCATTGGCTGCAGTCGGAAGCGAATGAATTTTTTCACTCGTTACTTTTTTCTCAGCGCTGCCCGTGATGATATTCGATTGGAACTTCTGCGGAGCTTTTCCGAGAATTTCAATATCCACTTCTACCCACGGCTCCGCGCCGCCCATATACGAATCGTTATGATACAAGAACATAGAGCTTACGAGCCCCGAGCCCGTCGCCATCATCATCCGCGCCTCGTATTTGCCATACATCTGCGTTTCATTCGTATAGAGTTCTGCACCCGAATAATTTTTGCTCTGCGCCATTGCAGTGGCGGCGAAAATTCCAGTCGAGAGAATCATAAGTACCTTTTGAAATTTCATCGTGAACTTCCTTTTTTCAAAAGATACCTTCTCTTGAGAGTGAATTAAATTCTCTCCATTTAAATATATAAAATAATGTATCAAGTGTATTAAAATTTCATCACGAGAATTGTGATATCATCTGCTTGTGCTGCGCCATTCGCAAAATTCTTTAACACTTCGAGAAGCGATGTGCGAATTTCTTCTGCCGAAAGCGCTTCGTATTCCGAAACAAAATTTTGCAAACGCGAAAGTCCGAACATTTCGCCTTTATCGTTCACCGATTCCGTGACACCGTCGGTATAAAGGAGAACGGTATCGCCCGCGCTTACCGCTAATTCTTTTTCGCGGATAATGCGACTGTTGTCATCGATCATGCCGAGCGCAATTCCCCCGCTCTTAATCGTTTCTAAGGCATTTTCAGATTTCTTAAAATGCAAAATGTGTTCGTGTCCGCAACTCGTATAATGCAGCGATTTTTTCTTTGGATTCCATTCAAAGAAAAGTAACGAAGCAAACATCGTTTCGGCGATACGCCCCGAAAGTTCGGAATTGACGTGAACGAGTGCGCTGTAGGAATTTTCGAAATGATGACATTCGGCGTGCAAGAATGCGTAAAGCGTCGTCATCACCATTCCCGCGGGAACGCCTTTTCCCGAAACGTCGCCGATGACAATTCCCAAATTGCCGTTTGGCAAATCCAAAAAGTCAAAGTAATCGCCACCGATTTCTTTTGCCGGCGTCATCGAACCCGCAAGAGAAATGCCGTCGCAAATGGGAATGCGATTCGGCAAAAGTCCGGACTGAATATGAAATCCTAATTGCAATTCCGCTTGAGTCCGCGCTTGATTTTGGCGTTCAACGAGAGCTTCATTCGCTTTTAAAATCATCGTTGCATAATGCGCAAAATTTTGCACCAGATAATAATCGCTGTCATCAAAATAATGTTCGTATAATTTATTTTCCACGACAAGAACGCCGAGCAGTTGTTTATTAAATGTCAGCGGCTCTAAAATGAGAGTGCGAATATTTGCCGCGCGACTGCCGAGAGAAAGAATGCGTTCGTCAGAACTCGCAAAACGAATGAGTTCACCCGTCCGCGAAATTCCACATTGCCAAATCACATTTTCGGATTCGGAAATTTGTTGTGCAAAAGCGATTTCGCGAAGCGCTTCGGCATGAGTAAAACTCATTTCGTTTCCGCGCGTTAACGGGAAAAAGATTCCGTAAATATCCGAGCAGCGGAAAAGTTTTTGTTTTTCATCCCAAATGTAAACCGCAGCGGATTTCGCTTCAATTCCTTCGGCAAGAGTCGAAAGAAAATTGGCTATCGATTCGTGTAAATCGGAAAAATCATTTACCGTTTCACCCATTTTCATCACAATGCGATGATTCGTAATCCGCGCTTCTTCGTGAGCGGTAATCAATCGATCTTTTCGATCAATCCAGTTGCGGTAACGCCGAATAAAAACATATGCGATTTGCAGCAAAAGAAATAAACGAAATACGGGAAGCACTAAAAAAGAAGAGAGAATGTAAAACGCATAAACTAAATGCACGCGGGGCTTCGGATAATACGACATCGACGAATAAAGCCTATCAAAATAGACTGCGATTAAAGCGCCCGCAAAAAGTGGAATCAAAAAAATCGGAGGCTGCATCCAATACGAAAACACGCCGATTACCGCAGCAAAAATTCCGAGTGCGATGAGACCTTTTAAAATATACGGTTTGCGAATCGGATTTGGCGCTTTGCGATTTTCTTCTTTAACAAAAAGAATCGTGAAAAATAAAATGAGAGATAAATCGCCGAGAGGAATAAGCGGACGTCCGAACGGAATTTGAGACACAAAACGCGAAGCAATTCCGTGCCAAATGAAAAATCCGATGGAAAAAATTAACCAAAGCCATTGCCGTCCTTTCGGACGTTTTCCGTAGAGTTCCACGATCATCATAAAAAGGGGGAACGCAGAAATCAGCGGAATAAAGGAAAGTAAAATTTTTTCAATCATCTTCAAATTTCCTCATTCACTCCAAACGTAAATCGCTGCGATTTTGGCGAATTACGTTGCGCAAAAATTTGCGATGATCGATTGTAGAAATTTGGAGAAGTTTCGCCGCTAATTTTTTTCCCGCTTTCGTCGCCATTTTTTTTGGATCGGGATAAATGTCAACGCGGCCTAAATCCAAACGGTCAGCGTCGTAACAAGTGTCAATCGTCACATCGCCCGAAGCATTTTCCGTTGTATGAAAGCTGCAAGCATGAATGAGTTTTTCAAATCGTTTATCGTCTAAATCGTAAAGCTTTCCGCGAAGTTCTGCAGCAAATTCTGCGCCCGATTCTCCGTGCGTATCATCGTAACCGTCAACGCAACGTTTCGAATCATGAAAAAGCGCAAAGAGCCGCACCACCGTTTCGTCGGCGAAAGTTTTTTTCGCAAGCAAGAGCCCATTGAATTCAACTTGACGCCAATGATCTAAACCGTGCAAAAACGAATCCATCAAACGATTTTCGTAGATGTATTCTTCCAAAGCCGAAAAATCAATCGAATCCATACCACCTCACTTTCCGTAATGCGCTTTCAAATCGGTCAAAGTTTGAAGAGCTTGTAGCGGCGTCATCTCTTCGGGTTTTAAACGTCGAATTTCTTCGAGAAGAAGTTGCGTGTCTTCGTCAGGCGGCGCAAAAATATCCATCTGCGGCTGCGCTTTTATTTTTTCCATTTGCTTCGCATCGCTCGGATCGATATGCGATTTTTCTAATCGCAGTAAAATTTTTCGAGCCCGGCGCACCACTTCGGTGGGGAGCCCCGCCATTTCGGCAACGTGAATGCCATAGCTTGAATCGCAAGCGCCTGCAATAATTTTGTGCAAAAAGATGAGTTTGTCTCCGTCTTCGCGCACGGCGATTTGATAATTGCCCGCATGCTCTAACGAATCCGCAAGGGTTGTCATTTCGTGATAATGCGTTGCGAACAAAGTAATCGCAGCCCGTTTTGCGTTATCGTGCAAAGTTTCAAAAATTGCCCATGCGATGGAAAGCCCGTCAAACGTACTCGTTCCGCGGCCGATTTCATCTAAGAGCACCAAACTTTTATCGGTCGCATTGCGCAAAATATTTGCGGTTTCAATCATTTCGACCATGAATGTCGAAAGTCCGCGCGAAAGCCTATCGCTTGCACCGACGCGTGTAAAAATTCGATCGACGACGCCGATTTTTGCATATTCCGCCGGCACAAAAGAACCGATTTGCGCCATCAAAACGATGAGTCCCGTTTGCCGCAAATACGTCGATTTACCCGCCATATTCGGACCCGTAATGAGCATCATCCGATGCGCTTCGGGAGAAAGCGAAACATCATTTGGCACAAAAGATAAATCCGGATTCGCTGCGACGATGACCGGATGAAAACCGCCGCGAATTTCAATGCCTGTGCCTTCGAAAACTTCGGCGCGGGTATAATTGCGTTTGCGTGCGGCGACTGCTAAACTGTAAAATGTATCGGCTTCGGCAACGGCTTCGGCGATTTGCTGCAACTCAGTGCGTTCTGCATTAACCGATTCGCGGAGACGACAAAAGATGCGATATTCGGCATCGTGAATGCGCGTTTCTGCGCTCGAGATAATCGTTTCGCATTCTTTCATCTCGGGCGTAATATAACGCTCAGCATTGACCGTCGTTTGCTTTCGAATATATTCCGGCGGAATTTTATCCGAATGAATTTTGGAAACTTCGATGTAATATCCAAAGACGCGATTGTAACTCACCTTCAGCGAATTGATGCCGAGGCGTTCTCTTTCGCGAGCTTCTAAAGACGCAATCCAATCGCGGCGATCTTTGATTTCTGCGTTCATCCGATCGAGTTCTGGATCCGCTCCTTCGCGAATCATTCCGCCTTCGCGGACAGTCATCGGCAAATCGTCATTCAACATTTTTAAAATTTCGTCACCGCGTCCCTCTGCCGAGAGAAGCACTTCGGAAAGATGATGAAATAACGGCGATTTTAAATTCGAAAGCGCTTCAGCAACTTTTGAAGCTTTCGCTAACGAGCGTCCCATGCCGTAGAGATCGCGCGCATTTGCGCGCCCGCTGCCCACACGTCCGAGCAAGCGTTCCATATCGAGAATTTCGCGGAGAGAATTTTTAAGTTCATCGAGGAAAATCGGATTTGCAACCAATTCAGCAATCGCTTCGGAGCGTTCATCAATGCGCTTTACCGAAATCAACGGATGCGAAATCCATTCGCGAAGATGTCTCCCGCCCATCGCGGTCACCGTATAATCGAGCACATACATCAGAGTGCTCTGCGGATCGTCCGCATTTAACGGGCGCACGAGTTCGAGATTGCGCAAAGTCGCCGGATCGAGCACCATATAATCGCCCAAATCCAAAAGTTCCAAATGCGTAATGTGCGAAAGTTCTGATTTTTTCTGATCGATTAAATACCAAAGAATAGCGCCTGCGACGCGAGTCTTTTCGGGCGCATCATCGAGCCCGAGGGATTCTAAACTGGAAACTTTAAAATGATTTTCAATCACTGCTTTCGCATTTTCTAATTCATAATGCGATGTTTCTACCGGCGTCACCAAAATATTTTCGCTGCGAGCAAATTCCGCAATCGTCTTCGGAAGTTCCATTTCACTCGGCACTAAAATTTCTTTCGGCATGCGGCGCGCTAATTCACTTTCAAAATTTTGCACCGGCGATTCGGAAACTGCAAAATATCCCGTCGTCACATCGGCAAAAGAAAATGCAATCGAATTTTTTCCAGGGAGAACTGCGCAAAGATAATTGGCAACTTTCGCTTCGAGGTTGCCTTCGTTCATCGAAGTACCCGCGCTGATGACTTCGACAATTGCCCGCTTCACAATTCCTTTGGCGAGTTTCGGATCTTCGACTTGTTCGCAGACGGCGACTTTATAACCTGCCGCCACCATTTTCGGAAAATAACGTTCAGAAGCGTGATGCGGAAAACCGCAAAGCGGCGTATTTCCTGACGCACCGTTATTGCGACTCGTGAGAGTTAGCCCGAGAATTTTCGAAGCGATTTCAGCGTCTTGTTCAAACAGCTCAAAAAAATCGCCCATGCGGAAGAATAAAATGCAGTCGGGATTTTGAGCTTTAATCTCGTAATACTGCTTCATTAACGGAGTGCAACTCACGATGACCCCATAGAAAGTTCAATTTGCGATGGATTCGATTCAGGTTGTTTCGGCGATTCAGCGCGATCGTTCTGCGCATAATTCGGAACGATTTCATTTGCGTTGAGCAAATCTTGAAATTCGCGGAGACGCGGCAAATCTTCGGGAATTTTGTTAATGCCGAAGTATTTGAGAAAATCATCCGTCGTCACATATGTATAAGGATTTCCCACCGTTTCTGCGCGCGCACCGAGAGCGATGAGTTTCTTTTCGAGAAGACTTTTTAACGGACCATCACAAGAAACACCGCGAACTTGTTCTAACGCTGCACGCGTAATCGGTTGCTGATACGCGACGATGGAAAGAGTTTCTAACGCAGCTTGCGAAAGGCGACGCAAATTGGCATCTGGAAATAATTTACGCACCCAAGGATAATAGCGGGCTCGTGTGCGAAAACGAAAACCTCCCGCTTGCTCCACAATTTCAAACGGAGAATCAATTTTATTCAAATTATCATTCGCAATCCGCAACGCTTCGGACACGGTTTTTGCATCTAAAAAATCGCCGATAATTTCTTTTAATTTTCGGAGAGTCACCACATCGGGCGACGCAAAAACAAGAGCTTGCACAATCCGCGCTAAGTCTTCATTCGATTCAATTTTTGGAAGGTCAAGATTTTCTTCGCTTTCTGCCTTCGGATCTTTTACATCTTCTGCCATGAAAGGAAAATTAGAAAATCGCCGCGCTGCGCGCGGCGATTCGAGTTTTACATTTCGTCGATTATTGCATTAAATGCAGCGACTGGTCGCATCCACTTTTTGAGAAGTGCGGGACTTGTCACATAATAACCGCCAATGTCCACGGGAACGCCTTGCGCTTTTGCAAGCGCTTGCACAATTTCCGTTTCTTTCGCTTCTAAGGCGGCTGCAATCGGAGTGAATTTGTGTGCAATTTCTGCATTCGATTTCTGCGAAGCTAATTCCTTCGCCCAATACAAAGCGAGATAAAAATGCGAACCGCGATTGTCCAATCCGCCGAGTTTCCGTTCGGGAGTGCGGTTAAATTCGAGAACCTTTTCATTCGCTTTATCCAAAGCTTCTGCGAGAACTTTTGCCTTTGGCGTTCCCACTTGTTCAAAAGATGCAGCGAGCGCAAAGTATTCGCCGAGAGAATCCCAACGCAGATAATTTTCGGCGAGGAATTGTTGCACTTGCTTCGGAGCGCTTCCGCCCGCACCGGTTTCGAACATGCCTCCGCCCGCCATCAACGGGACAATCGAAAGCATCTTCGCCGAAGTTCCCACTTCCAAAATTGGGAACAAGTCCGTGAGATAATCGCGCATCACATTGCCCGTGACCGAAATCGTATCCAGTCCTTGCTTCGCACGAGTCATCGTTTCAAAAATCGCATCCTTCGGCGATTTAATGGAAATTGAAAGTCCCGAAAGATCGTGCTCCTTCAAATACAATTCCACTTTCTTTTGAATTTCGCGGTCGTGTGCACGATTCGGATCCAACCAGAAAATCGCAGGCATTTTTGCAGTTCGCGCACGATTTACAGCAAGCTTTACCCAATCGCGAATCGGCGCATCTTTTGCTTGGCACATGCGGAAAATATCGCCCGTTTCCACCTTTTGCGAAAGAAGAACTTCGCCCTTCGAATTGACAGCGCGGATAATTCCTTTGTCCGTTGCGATAAATGTTTTATCGTGACTGCCGTATTCTTCGGCGCCTTGCGCCATCAGGCCAACATTCTGCACAGTTCCCATGACGCTCGGATCGAATGCGCCATTCTTTTTGCAGAAATCGATTGTCGTTTCGTAAATGCCCGCATAAGAGCGATCGGGAATGCAAGCTTTGACTTCTTGCAATTTACCATCTTTATTCCACATACAGCCCGAATTGCGAATCATCGCCGGCATCGAAGCGTCGATAATCACATCGCTCGGCACATGCAAATTCGTAATGCCCTTCGTCGAATCGACCATCGCCAAATCCGGTCCCTTCTGAAGCGCTGCGTCAATTGCCGCTTTCACTTCGGCTTCTTTTGCATTTCCCGCTAAGCGTTTATACAAATCGCCGAGTCCGTTGTTCGCATTGATGCCGAGTTCTTTGAAGAGAGCCGCATACTTTTCAAAAACATCGCGGAAGAAAACGCGAACAAAAGCGCCGAACATTACCGGATCCGAAACCTTCATCATCGTCGCTTTCAAATGCACCGAGAAAAGGACGCCTTGTTTCTTCGCATCTTCCATTTGTTCTGCGATAAATTTTTCAAGGTTCTTCATCCGCATCACGGTCGAATCGAGAATTTCACCGGCAAGAAGAGGCTTGGCTGTGCGCAAAACTTTGACTTCGCCCGATTCCGAAACAAATTCAATTTGGAAAGTATCCGCTGCGGGGAGAGTAATCGATGTTTCATTTCCGTAGAAATCGTCCGCATTCATGTGCGCCACATGCGTCTTAATCGAAGCGTTCCAATTTCCATCGGAATGCGGATGCTTCTTCGCATAATTTTTCACCGCCAAAGGAGCGCGTCTATCCGAATTGCCTTGGCGCAAAACCGGATTCACCGCAGAACCTTTCACCTTGTCATAGCGAGCGCGAATTTCTTTTTCTTCATCATTTTTCGGTTCATCCGGATAATTCGGCACCGCATAACCATTCTTTTGCAGTTCCGCAATCGCGGCTTTGAGCTGCGGCAGCGACGCAGAAATATTCGGAAGCTTAATGATATTTGCCGACGGATCTAATGTCAATTTTCCGAGAAATCCCAAATCATCGGAAATCGGCGCATCAAAAAATTTCGTATCCGGAGAAAGTCTATCGGCGAAAGCCGCTAAAATGCGCGCGCCGAGAGAAATGTTTTTCGTTTCCACATCGATGTCCGCAGTTTTTGCAAATGCGCGCACAATGGGTAAAAGAGATTGAGTCGCGAGGAACGGCGATTCATCTGTGAGAGTGTAATAGATCTTCGTATTCATACGATTTAAAGATACAAATAAAATTTCTTTTTCAAAAAAAAATTCCGCTGGGAACTAAAAAGTTTTTCCCAAACGGAATTGATTTGCAACAAATCTGTCGCGTCAAAAATAAAACGCGCAGAATTTATTCTTGTTCTTCAATTTTTTTCAGCAAATCTTCGCTTAATTTTCCACCGCTTTGAATGTCTTTAATCAACCAATCCACCGATTCGATGAGATCGCTCTTCGGATATTTCGTTTTGAATTCTTGGAAAAGCGCAAGCGCAAGAGAATCCTCTTTTAAATTTTCGCGGGCTTGGAACGCACGGCTAAAGAGAACTTTTTCAGCCTTTTCTCCGTTCGGCCAAACGCGTAAATATGCCGCCAATTCTGCGTCGGAATCTTTGTAACGCGCATTTTCAAAATCGATGATAGCGAGTTCGTAAACGGCTCTCGATAAAATTGAATCATTATTTTCGCCGAGAGAAATGACGCGCACCCAATTCAAATAAGCGCCATTTAAATTGTGCGCCTGATGAATGGAATCGGCAAAAGCAATCAAATCGGATGTCGAGAATAAATCTCTCCGCGGTAAAAATGCCGAATCGAGAATTTTCACCGGATATTTTTGATACAAATCGCGGCGGAAATTTTCAAACCAGTTGCGAGTCAAATCGTTCATCGCCGAAAGGAAAACGGCGACTTTCATCGAATCCAAATCCGTAACGGTCGAATTCGGATATCTCTTGTAAAATTCATAGCGGAAAATATTATCCGGCGTATGCGCGATAATTCCCATTTTTCCGCGGACCGATTCGAATTTTTTCTCCGGATAAATTTTAGAACCGATGCGATCAAAAATCGCTTTCAATGTATCTTCGGAAATCAAATATCCCGTGTCGCCCAAATGATCCAAAAGCGCACTGCGATAGAAACGAAGCTTAATCGAATTGCGCAATTTCGCCGTCATCGGACTTTTGTCTAAGCCGACTTCGCGAGCTGCGGTCGCTTGCAATTTCCAGTTGAGAAGCACCGAAGCACTGCGACGACGCCCATATTCTAAGCGAAAACGCGGAGGCATTTCACTACGCATTTGCTTCACATCTTTTTCAAATAAAATCGGTTTATCGTTCGATGTAACGAGAACCGTCATCGAATCTAGCGGATATTCTGCATCTTGCCAAATCGCCCATTGCACTTTTTCCGCTAAAGAATCATTCCAAATTTCATCGGCAGATTTTTTGTGCGATTCAAAATATTTTTGCACTTCTTCTTTTGAAAAATCGACAAAGCGAATGGCGAATTTTTCAAGAAGATTTTTTTCGCTATTGTTCACCAATTTTTCAGCGTATTCATCGGCAAAACGATTCCGCAAAATCGAATCCAAATTATCCGTTGCCTTTAATTCGGGAGCGCGACGCAAGAAAACTTTCATCACGATAAATTTATCGCCGATGCGAACAGATCGAAAATCGTCCACAGCGATGGAATCTTTGCCAAAGAGCAACTGGAAAATGGTATCATTTTTCAAAATGCCTTCGCGAGAACTCGCCGAAAAATCTTCTTGCTGAAAATGCGGCAGCGCAAATAGAGACAGTTTTTCGCGGAAAGTTTTTTCCACATTTTTCGCTTCGGCAGAATCTTGCGTTTCGACGAAACCGAGATTGAGAGAAGGCGCAGTCACGATTAACTTTTGCGCTTCCACATAATTTTTCGCAGCTTCTGCATTTTCGCTGAGATAAATTTTCTTCGCCACAGCATCGCGGCAATCGTTCAATTCTTTGCACGAATCCGCCGCAAAAATTTTCTTGTTGCGATTGAAAAACGCTTGCAATTTTTCATCGGTAAATCCCAAATTTTGGCCGAGGAAAATTTCTTGATACATTTGCGATAAAAAGCGTTCTTCTAATTCGAGCAAACGATTTTCAATTTTTTGTTCATCGCCTAAAATTTCTTTGCCCGCTTGATAAATCACCCGCGATTCGATAATGTTTTCAAGCGCTGCGCCTTCTTGCCCTGGCATCGCATACGGATGTGGCGCAGTCCGTTTTAAAAATTCAAGGTCGGATTGATAAATTTTTTCGGCACCGACTTCGGCGATAATTTTATCCGAATTTTCCGATGAGGAACACGCCGCAAAAATGCCGACGAGCGAAGCCGCAGAAAGTGCCAAAAGCGTAGAAATTTTTTTCATATTGAGTTCCAAAATTTTACAGAGAAGCTAACGCATCTTCCAAAGTTTTATGAATTTCCAAAAGTTGATCCGCACCGATGATTTCGATGATTTCCAAAACGTTTTCGTTCACATTCGCAACTTTGAAAACGCCACCGACTTCTTTGACTTTTTTATTGACAAAAAGAAGTGCGCCGAGACCCGTACTGTTGATATAACGCAACCGCGAAAAGTCTGCGACGAGAATCGTTACATTTTCTTGCAAAAGAGCGATAATCCGATTGGAAGTCGCTTCGGCATTCGTCGAATCCAAATCGCCGACAAAGCGCAAGAGTTTTGCGTTTGCACAATTTTTGATATTTTCAATCGTTAAAAGTTCTGGAGTTTCGTTCATTTTCCCTCTCGTAATCGAACAACATGCACTTCAACTCGCGTCGGTTCTACTTGATAACTCATGCGAGATGATAATTTTTTAACTAACGCAATCCCACGCCCGCGAATGGATTTCGGATCCACTTGCGGATTTTCATATTTTCCAATCAACGTTTTTTGCTCTTCCGAAGAAAGCTCTGCACATTGATTCGAAATAGAAAGTTCCATTTTTTTCTTATCAAATTTTAACTGCAAAAGAAAAACGCCGTCTGCGGGTTTTCCATGTTCGATTGCATTATTCGCTAATTCATCGACGATGGATTCCATGACGAATGTTTCTTTCCCCGTGTAACCTTTGCTCTGCAAAAGTCCTGCGATTAAACGCCGCATCGGCGGCACAACCGCAGCTGTCGCCGGAAATGTCGCTTTTAAAAAACGCGAAGCGCCTTTAAATTCCCAGCGGAAATAAGACAGAAAATGTCGCAAATTGAGAAATGCGGGAATCGCTAAATCGACGCCCATCAAATTCAATTTTTCTTTTAAATCGGGATGCGCCGCAAAGAGCGAAACACTTCCTTGCTTTTGCAGCACCCGAGAACGCAGCCCCATAATGACGCCGACTGCAGGCGAACTCAAAAATTCAACGTCCGAAAGATCCACCGCCCAATGGACAGCGCCCGCATCGTAAAACTTTGCAATTTCCGCAGACACTTGCGGAATCAATTCAAGTCCGATGTCACCGCGAAGTTCTAAAATCGTCACTTCCGGTTCTTCGGGTAATGTGTAAACGGCAACTTGTTTCATACAGCAGAAGTTTCCAAGCTGCAATTTTCACCCAATTCCAATGTGATTGACACATCCGAACCATTAAAATTTTTCAGCTTTTGAAGCATCCGTTCAGACTCGACTTCTAAATCCGCCAAAACCGCACCGCTCGCTTTGAGCGCATGCGCAAAATCGGCGACGGATTCTTTTAAAACCGGAAAAAAATCCGCATCGGTAGATACATCCAAACGGACGGAACGATTCTCAACCATACTTACAATATATATAGATTTCTAGCTATATTGCAACCTGTGAAACGGTTAAAGCCCGCTGTCGCAATCGGCATCTTCGCCGTGTTCGTAGGCTGCCTTGTGGCTTTAGCCTGGTGTGGCTATTATTTTCTGAATCATTATTTGGATTCGCCGCATACTTACGGAAATATCGAAGTGAATTTGATGGGTCACGAAGCCGATGGACTTCTTGCGCACCGTTGGGATTCGATTTCGGTGAAAGGCGAAGGATTTGATGTAGCGGTGAAAAATCCGCGGTTCGATGCACACTTAATGTTTTCGCCCGGTGAAGATTTTGTGCACATTTTCGCAGATTCCGTCAGCGCAGAAATCGATCCGAAAAAATTTCCAGAGTCCGACTCGGATACGACAAAATTGCAAATTCCCGATTTTCGAATTCCGTTAGACGCGCAAGTTCATGTGACCCATGTAAAAGCTCACGTAGAAGGAATCGGCGATTGGAAATTGGATTCGCTGCAATTCAAACCCGAAAACGAACGCGCTGCAACTCTTTCTTTTCAAAATGCCGAAGGAAAATTTATCGAAAGAAAAACTTCGGGCGAAATTTCGGCAACGTGGCAAGGCGATTTTATTTCGGCGAATGTGAAAATTAAAACCGAAGATAAAGACAGCATCGCCGTTGCAGTCAATTTTCCAAAAGACAATCCGAAAGATCTTTCCGGTTCTGCGGACGTTTGCGTGCAAGACCCGCGAAAGCTCGTCAAAGGGCGCATTCCAAAAAGCATTTCCGTTAAAAATCTCCAAGTGAATACTTCGTATAGCGCAAACTTGGAAACAAAAAAATATGCGTATAACGCCCGCGTCCGCATAAACCTCGGCGCACTTTGGCCGCTTCCCGCTTTGGCAGCAGATGTCAATGTGCAAGGCTCCGAAAAAATGAATTTCCGAATTGACGGAAAATTCACGGGAAATAAACCGGGGCAAAAAATTACGGTAATTGGAACGGTGGATAAAAATTTGAACGGTTCCGCCGATGTCGAAGTGAAAGGAATTGAATCGCGATTTGGTCCGCGCTATCAGCCGCTCGATTGTTCCGTCCACGCGGTCAAGTCTTCGGAAAATTCTTTGACAGCGCATGTCGTCACCGGTTCGGGTTCCATTGTCGACGCCGAAATTTCGGGGCTCAAAAAAGGAAAGTTCAATATCGATTTTACCGGCGACGTTGCCGAAAACGAAGCGTGGTCCACGCGTTGGAGCGGAAGGCATTTGCGTTTAGGCTCGCGCCCGCAAGTGAAAGGAAATTTCAGCGATGGAAAAATGCGCGCCGATGTCGCCATCGCACCGGTCGGCTATGCATATCAAATGGCGGCGGATTCTCTTTTCACCACTCTCATCTTGGACAAAAAAGGAATTGACTTTGTCAAAGGATTTGTGAAAACTTCGAAAGAAGAATTTTCTTTTACCGGCGATGTCAAATGGAAAGATTCCATTCCGCATACTTCATGGGAAGTGCATCAATCGGATTCGGGTTACGCAAAAGCGTTCATCGATTTTGATTTGAGTTTAACTAGCGAAGCGCATCGTGTGCGACTTTCGACAATTCCTTTTGCGGACACGGCACTTCTCCGCGGATTTGACGGCATTGTGAGCGGTTCTTATACGCAAAATTTTGCGCGTTGGGAAGGCGCCATTGACGCCGAAGTGGAAACGGAAATTTTGCAAATTCCATTGCACGGAAGATTTAAAACGCACAATACCATCGACAGTTTATTCCTCGATTCTGCAATCATTTCGACGAAGACAAATTCCATTGAAATGGAAGGGCAAGCTTTGCTCGAATTTGATTCGACGGCGAATTTCTTCAGCCGCATGGAAATTCTCGATGCGTGGGCTTCGACCGAAAAATTCGACATTCCTCTTTTGCTCGAAGCGTATAAAGGCTCGCCGCTTTCGACGGGAATTTTTAGCGGAAATGTTTCGTATCGCAAAGGCACCGGTTTTCAAGGAACGCTTTTGTTTACGGATTTAGCGCTCAAAGGAATTGACCCCGAATTTTTCTCCATTTCAAAATTGGATGTTTTTACTGAAAAAGAAAAAATGCAAATCTCGGGAAAAATCAAAGCCGGTGAACGCGCGTGGAACGGAGACTTGCAAATTGATGTGAACGGACTTTTGGATCCGAAGCGGCACATTTTTGCGTACTTCACCACTCCCGTCGGCGGGACCGCTTGGTTTGACGGCGACATCGATTCGGTTTACAAGTGGCAAGGCAAAGCGCAACTTTCGGGCTCGTGGTTTTTGCCGAGTGGATTAGGCGAAATTATTTACACCGATTTTAAAGCAGATGCAACTGGCGATTTGCATTCCATTCTCGACAGTTTGCAGCTTTCATTCCATTCGGATTCGACGGCGATTGATACGAAGCGCGGCTTCCCCATTTTGCCGGTTTCGTTTAACGGCGATTTTAAAAATGGAATTTTTACCATTCCGAACGCAGTTCTCACCAATCACTTGGGCGAATTTATTCGGGCGAGTGCCAGTTATGATTTGAAAAATCGAAAGCTCGGAAGCATCGATCTTTCGACCGAAAAATTTTCCATCGTCTGGAATCAAATTCACAATATTTTGTTGAACAATATCAGCGGACGTTTAGAAGATTCCGAAAAAGAATTTGTGCTTTCGCTTAAACTCGATAGCGTTTCATATCAATTAAACAAACCCGATTGGGGCGAAGCAAATGCTTCGGCACACGGCGACGCAACTTTGCATTTACCGCACGCCGAAAACGGTAGTTTTGCCAATCCAACTCTCGAAGGAAATATTCGATTGGACCGCGCCGTTTACAAGAATAATTTTTCCGTCGATTTGGGATTTGGCAGTTTGAGCAAAATTTCGGCGACACTTTCGAGCTTCTTTACGAAAGTACGTCGCACAAAACCGCCCGTAAAAAAGACTGCCGCAAAATCGCGTCCGCTAAATATTTCTATTCACGTGAGCGATTCGCAGCGCGATACCGTCGCCATTCTTACAAACCTCGCCACGTTCCCGCTCACCGTGGACCTTTGGATTTTGGGAACTTCGGACCATCCGCTTTTCCGCGGCGACGTCAACAATTCGGGCAGCGGAACAATTGGGCTCAAAGATCTTTTCCAATTCAATTTGGAATCATTCGCGATTTCATTCCAAGATGTTCCTTGGAACCGCGGCACAATCAATGTTTCGAGCGTTCAAGAATTGCCGTATTGTCAAACAAACGATAACCGCGACGATAACGAAACTTGCCCGGTGCATTTAGATATTCTCGGTTCTATCGTTGCGCCCAAACCGATGCCGAGCGCAAACTGCGGCGTCGATGAATCGCCCGCATCGCTTTATTACAGCGTTCTTCTCGGCTGCATTTCCGAAGGCGAAAATTCGACAATTGACAAAAATAAAGTCGCAGGAAAACTCATCGGAAGCGTTCTCACTTCGACGGCGAATAAAACTCTCGGCGGCGATTACGTGGGCGATATCGATATGAAGTTGAAATTTTTTGACGAAGAATCTGTCGCCGAAAAAGATTCGAGTTATTTGAAAATTCCGATTTCTTTGGATCGCTGGGTAAAAGATTTAAGCCTCGTTTTCGGTTACAAACAAGATCAAAGTGAAACGCCAACTTATGACCGCGCGCTCGAAGCTGGAATTACCTACATTATTCCCGCATTTTCCGAAGAAGATAAAACGAAAAATCCGGAACATTACAGTCCGCAACTTGATTTTGGTGCAAGCCTAGTGCAGAAAAGTTACCTCACGACAACCGACGAAGACGAAAACCGTTTGGAAAAAAATATCGGTTTTAATTACAGTTATAAATTCTGGTCGCCGTGTTTATTCGGACTCGGAAAATGTGCCGAAAGAGAAGCGAAAGCGAAGGAGCAAAAATAATGCAAAAATTGCTTCTGATTTTCTTCTCGATTTTCTTTTTCTGCGCAGCCGCTTTTGCGGATGATTCGCCCGCAGATTCTTCGCAAATTAAAAATCCTTGGAAAGTTTCTTTCATCGGAAACAGTTTATATACCGATGAACAACTCGCGCTCGAATTAGACATTCCCGAAGAATTCGGAGTCGTCGATACCATTCGCCAAGACTTTTTAATGCAAGTCGCCCGAACCAATTTGGAATTGCTTTATTATTCCGATGGCTATTTCAGTTTCACTTCGAAGATGGAAATTCTGCGAAATCAAACCGATGCAGTCGATACAATTCCTTATACATTATATCGTTTCTACATCGAAGAAGGCGAACCTTACACATTTAATGAAATGAAAATTGAGCGCGATTCTCTCGCCGATAGCGTCGCCTTAAAAGGAATTCGCTTTAAGCCTGGCGCAAATTATGATCCGTCTATTGTCGCCGACGATGTGCAGCAAATTCAGGTGCTTTACCGCGAACACGGATTTTTACATGTCCGCGCAGATTACCTCGAATACTTGGATACATTACATCATCAAGTCAATGTGGAAATTTATATCGAGCCCGGAACGAAAGTGCGCATGGGAGAATTTTCGAGCAACACTTACAAGCCCGCGCGCATCGCCCGCTTAGACACGAGCGATACAAAAGGACTTTCAGATACCGCTTGGTTGAACAGCCTTTGGCGAATTCCCAAAGGCGAAGTAATCAACGGAAAAACTTATACAACTTTCCGCAGCAAATTGCTTTCGACGCAAATTTTTTCATCGATTCATTTGGAAGATTCTCCGCGGAGCGATAGCCTCTACGATGTGCATTTTAGCGCTGTAGAACGCATGCCCGGCGAATCGCGTTACTCCGTCTTCTTCGAAGAAGTTTACGGCTTCGGCGCTTCGGCAATGGCAAAGCATAAAAACTTTTTTGGTCGATTCCACGAAGGTTCTGCGAGCATTCTCGTCGCACAAAATAAACAAGAACTCACTCTCGGTTATGCAAATCCGCTTTTATTCGGAACGCGTTTCAATTTTATTCCGACGGCAATTCGCTTTGACGATCACATTAGTTTTAATCATGAAAAAACTTCACCGCCTGCATATCCCGATAGTTTGGAAGAACGCTACGAAGTCATTAACCGCGCCGACTTAACTTTCGGCATTACGAAGAATGTACGATTCCGCGCAACTCTCGACACGCGATTTGTGCAAAAAAATGAAACGCGATTCTTCAAAGTCAAAGGCGAAACGGCGCTCACATTCGATTATACCGATGATTACTTTAACCCGACAAAAGGCGTTCGCTTTTTGCCAAAGCTCGGCGTCGGCGCAAACTTTACCGGAAATATTCGCGATCCGAGAATGGAAGGAAATCCGTATTCTTACAGCGAATTTACAGCCATCGGTTACTTGCCGCTCTTCGGACCATTCCTCTCAGCAGCTAGCGTGAGCTACGGAAAATTCTTTGACAAAGCAATGGAAGACGATGCGCGTATTTTCTATCAAGGCGGTTCCCGCACAGTCCGCGGTTATCGTTTCCGCAGCATTTATCCGAGTTATACAAGCGTCGACGAAGACGGCGAAGAAGTCATCAATACGGGACTCACTCCCGAATACGTCCGCGCCAATGTGGAACTAAGAATCAATTCTCCGTTTGATGTAATTCGCAACTGGCAGCTAGTCGAATTTTACGATTGGACTCATGTCAGCGATAAATCGGGTGTTTACGCAAGCAAATCCAATGCTGCATTCGGAACAGGAATTCGTTACAAATGGCAATTCTTAACGTTTCGTCTCGATTACACCTTTAAGAAAGATTTCTCGAATTCGGGCGCAGAAAGTTTTTCGTTCCAACGCATCAACTTTGATTTGTCACAAGCGTTCTAATCCGCAAAAATTTTGGATTCGAACGGACGAATTGCATTTTTCTTTTCATCGCCGTAGCTAGAAAAAATTTGCTTTGCCTTTTGCATAAAATTTTCTTCAAGCGCAATTTCTTTTTCCGAAAAATTCACAAAAACAAAAATGGATTTTCCGCCGAAAGTTCGTTTGTATGCAAAAATATTTTCGTCGTTTTCTAAAATCGGTTCCCAATTTCCTTGCAAAAGAATTTCGGAATTTTTTCGAAAATCCAAAAGCTTTTTCGTCCACGCGAGAACGGAATTTTCATTTACATTTTCCGTTGCAACGTTAATTTGTTTGTAATTTTCGTGAACGGGAATCCAAGATTTTCCACTAGAAAATCCCGCATTCTTTTCGGCGTTCCACTGCATCGGCGTCCGCGCATTATCGCGGCTATATTTCTGCACAAATCGCAGCGCTTCTTGTGGTAAAAATCCTTCTTTTAACGCCATCGCATATTGACTTTTGGAATTTAATTCTTTAAAGCAATCGATTGAATTCCACGTCACATTTTCCATGCCGAGTTCTTCGCCTTGATACAAAAACGGAGTACCACGCAATGTAAAGAGCAATGTGAGAATTGCTTTTGCCGCAAGCGTTTTGTCTGCGGTTTCTGGAAAATACGCATTCACCGATCGCGGCTTATCGTGATTTTCAAAGAAGACAGGATACCATCCATTTTTTGCAGTTTCTTTTTCGCTTTTAAAAATCGCCTGCTTAATTTCTTTCGTCGAACGCGTTTTCGTGCTAAACCAAATATCGCTTCCTTGCAAATGTTCAAATTCAAAAAGCATATCGAAAACGCCCGAATCGCCAACCCAAAATTTTAAATCTTCAGGTAAAATGCCATTAGCTTCCGCCACCGTGAACACATTTTTTCCATCGAAAACTTCGCGTTTCATTTCGTGCAAGAAATCTAAAATGCCCGCAGAATTTGCTGTCATCGTATGAATGAGAGTGAGCCCATCTGCCGCATCGGGGGCGCCGTTGCGAAAATCCGTAGGCTTTTTAATGTAAACGATTGCATCCATGCGAAATGCGCCGACTCCTTTTTGAATCCAAAAATTCGCAATGTCGTAAAGCGCTTGTCGCACTTCGGGATTTTCCCAATTTAAATCCGGTTGAAAATCAGCAAATGTGTGCAGATAATATTGTCTGCGTTCTTCGCTAAATGTCCAAGCGGACCCGCCGAAAATGCCGCGCCAATTATTCGGAGCGCTTCCATCGGGCTTCGGATCTTTCCAAATGAACCAATCGCTTTTCGGATTTGTACGATTTTTTTTCGATTCTAAAAACCAAGCGCTTTCGTTGGAAACATGATTGAAAACAAGATCCATCATCACTTGAATGTGATGCTTTTTCGCTTGCTGCAACAATTCATCCATATCCGCCATCGTACCGTAAAGCGGATTGATTTGATAAAAATCCGAAACGTCATAACCGTTGTCGCGCATCGGCGAAGCATAAACCGGCGTGAGCCAAATGCATCCGACATTTAAAGACTCCAAATAATCGAGCCGCTGCGTAATTCCTTTCAAATCGCCAACGCCATCGCCATCGGAATCTTGAAAACTACTCGGATAAATTTCGTAGCAAATCGTTTTTTTCCAATCTTCTAATTTTTGGGACTTTTGCATAGATACTTCTTCTTTTTGTGCGCAGCCGAAGAACACACAAGATACTACTGCACAAGAAATTATTTTTTTCAACATCTTTTGATTCACAACATAATGAACTAAAAAGTTCACAAGTTTGTGATCCACAATATTGTGAACTTTTTCAATTAGCCGAAAAATCGATTTGTCTAAAAATCCTTTTATTCTTCTGCGGTTCTGTATGTGCAAGCAAATATGCCTGCACATTTCATCTTCCTCATGAAGAACATGTTTGAACGAGTCTATTCCCGCGTGAGCGTTTTATACTTAAAGCGCTTCGGCGTGTCAGCATCATCGCCCATACGTTTGCGGTAATCCGCTTCGTATTCGCTCCAGTTGCCTTCGAACCAAACGACTTTCGAATCGCCTTCGTAAGCGAGGATGTGAGTGGCAACGCGGTCTAAGAACCAGCGGTCGTGCGAAATAATCACAGCGCAACCGGCAAAGCGAAGAATCGCTTGTTCCAAAGCTTGCAACGTTTCGATGTCCAAATCATTCGTCGGTTCATCGAGGAAGAGCAAATTGCCCGGATGCTGCAAATTTTTTGCCATCAACACGCGATTGCGTTCACCGCCCGAAAGAACGGCGAGTTTTTTCTGCTGATCGGCACCCGTAAAATTGAAAAGTCCGCAATACGCGCGCGCATTCATTTTGCGATCGCCGAGTTCAATTTCATCTTTGCCACCGGTAATCGTTTCAAAAACCGTTTTCGAATCATCCAAACTTTCACGGCCTTGTTCCATGGTAATCATTTCCACGGTATCGCCGATTTTAATCGTGCCCGCATCCGGTTTTTCTTGGCCGGTGATAATTTTGAAAAGCGTTGATTTACCAGCACCGTTCGGGCCGATGATTCCCACGATTCCCGAGCGCGGAAGAGTGAACGACAAATCTTCGAACAAGAGTTTATCGTTATATGCTTTGCGCAAATGTTCCGCTTGGATGACGACATTGCCGAGACGCTTGCCGTTCGGAATATAAATCTGCGCCACTTTAATTTGTTCTTTTGAATCTTCGGCGAGCAAATCTTCGTAAGCTTTAAGACGCGCTTTATTTTTCGCTTGACGCGCCTTCGGACTTTGCTTCACCCATTCTTGTTCGCGGGCAAGGCGCTTTTGCCGATCGGATTCGCCCTTTTCTTCATTCTTCATCCGTTCCAATTTTTGGTCGAGCCATTCCGCATAATTTCCCTGCCAAGGAATTCCGCGTCCGCGATCGATTTCCAAAATCCAACCGGTGACATTGTCGAGGAAGTAACGGTCATGGGTCACGAGAATGACCGAGCCTTTATATTCTCGCAGATGACGTTCGAGCCACGCAACCGATTCTGCATCCAAATGATTCGTCGGTTCGTCGAGCAAAAGCAAATCCGGTTCTTCCAAAAGCAAACGACAAAGGGCAACGCGGCGTTTTTCGCCACCGCTCAATTTGGTGACGCCCCAATCGCCCGGCGGACAGTTGAGCGCATCCATCGCAATTTCAATTTTGCGATCCAAGCTCCACAAATCTTCTGCATCGATGACATCTTGCAATTTTCCTTGTTCTTCCATGAGCTTGTTCATCTCATCGTCGTCCATCGGTTCTGCAAATTTCATCGAAATTTCATTGTAACGATCGAGAATCGCTTGCTTTTTGGAAACGGCTTGCATCACATTTTCTTTCACCGTTAAATTCGGATCGAGCTGCGGTTCTTGCGGCAAATAGCCCGCGGTGCGGCCGGGTTCAATCCAAGCTTCGCCTTGAAATTCTTTATCTATTCCCGCCATGATGCGGAGAAGTGTCGATTTACCGCTGCCGTTCGTACCGATAATTCCAATTTTTGCTCCATAAAAAAAGCTGAGAGAAATGTCTTTGAGAACAGTTTTCCCCGGAGCATAAGATTTGGTCATTCGATTCATGTAAAAGACGAATTTTTCGACCATGCGGATTCCTTTTTCAAAAGTTTTCAGTAAATGTAGTTTTATGAAAAGTTAGAAATGTAACAATTCTCAATTATCCATTTTTAATTTTTTCTGCTTTCTCGATTTGATGATAACGGTTAAATTCATCGCAATCGCAATCGCGAGCAAAAACGAAATGCAGTAAGCACCGACAGCGGGCTCTACCGTTAAAAAATCGTAATGTTGCGAAATCACAATCAATGTGAAATTGTGAATGAAAACCCACAGCGAAACGAACGCAGCGAGCGCCATCGCAAGCGATCCTAACGGCGTAACAAATGCGAAAATCGCTCCGAGAATCACGGCGCCGAGAATCGGAATAACCGCTTGCGAAGTTTGAATCGGCTGTTCAAAAAATTCTTGAACGCGCGGTTCTTTTTTCTTCATTTCTTCGACGGCACTTTTTTCTTTGCCTTCTAAGAATGATTCTGGAGTGACTCCGGCGACGAGCTGATACAAATTCGGATCGGCGACTACTTTTTCGGAGCAAGAAACATTCACCAACGGAAAAAGGAAGGCGAGTAAAATCAAGAGAAACGGAAAGGAGCAAAGTTTTTGAAAGAGTTTCAAATCGGGTTTCATTTTTTCACCTGTGAAGGAAACACACAACGGAAACCGAGATAATTTGACCAATAACGCGGATCTTCATCATCGCGGTCAGTTAAATCCAAAGCGTTGCTGGTTTTACTCTTCCACGAACCACCTTTAAAGATGCGGTTATCGCCGAAGAATGAACCAGTTGGATCTTCGCTTTCGACATAGAACGAGAACCAAGAATATTTATCGCGAGTCCATTCTGCCACATTGCCCGAGACATCATAAAGTCCCCAAGCATTGGGCTTTGCCGAAGCAACTGGACGCGGGCCATCGACATTGTAAACCGCATATTCAAACGGTAAAGCACCGTTTCGATTGCGCCAAATCGAGCCTTCATTTTTTCCCGCTCGGGCGGCATATTCCCATTGCGCTTCGGTGGGGAGATCGCCTCCGATTGCTTTGCAGAATGCGCGCGCCTTTTCCCAATTTACATTGTGCACCGGCATAAGACTATCATTAAACGTGAATTTCGTCGTCGAATCTTTCATTACATCGCGATATTCGCCCACGGTGACTTCGGTTTTGCGAATGCGGAACGGACTCATGTGGACGATTTTGTTTTTGAAACGGAAACTGCCCGAATCAATTTCGGCAACGGCGCGGCTGATATTTTCTTCGACGGTATCTTTTTTCGCTTCTGCAGAATCATTCTTTGCGATGGAATCCGGCTTCGCTACGACCGTATCCTTAACCGGATTCAACCATTCTTGTACTTCGGGCTCTAAAAGAATTTCTGCGGGCAAAATGAATTTGCCTTTTCCCGTATAAGTTTCATTCAAATACGAAACTTGAAGTTTTGTAAAGCGGTAATGATGACGACTTTTGACTTTTGCGCCATCGTATTTCCAAACCGGTTTATTTTCAAAAGTCAGCGTAAATTGCGCGAGAGAAGAATCCGCAGCCGCAACAAAAACGCTTTCTGGAACGGATAATGCAGGCGTTAAATTGCCTTCAAAGCCGACGGCAATTCGTCCTGTGGAATCCGCAAATTGAAATGTAAAAAGCGAATCATTCCAATCGATGGATTTGAGCGGAATCTGCACACGCATCGTGTCTTTTTGCAAAGTATCTAAGCGCGCGAGAAGCGCATTATTCGTTTCCAAAATTCCGGAAAGGCGTCCCGAAAGCCACTGCGCCCGCGAGCGCGAACGCGAACCTTCAAAGGTCACCGTATACGCCACATATTGCGCATTCGTCGAATCCATTCCTTGCGGCGGACGCTTGACTTGCGGATAAATCGAATCAAACGCAGCCGTTCCGCGATCGATATTCGCACGGCTCAAGTCTGCGATGAATTGATCGTAAAGCACTTCGGTTTCTTCCAAATTTTTCGTTTTCGCGATGCGCTCTGTCGTGACTTCGGATTCAATTTGATAGACGACAGTATCCACCGGGATTAACTTCGTTTTTAAGCGAGAAGTTTTTCCGCTTGTCACATGAAGGCCTGCGGTATAAGGATAATAACCGGGGACGAAAACTGTTGCGTAAAAAAGTCCCGTGTCCACGGGCGCAATCGTTGCGGGCGCATAAATTTTGTCTGCACCCATTAACAAAAACGCCTCTTTCGGAAGAGAATCCACGACGACAATTCCCGTAAGCGATGTCGGGATTAACTTTTGCCATTTTCCGTTTTGGACGAAGTAAAGATTAGCGACGCGCGAAGAATACAGATATTTTTTGTCGAAGTAAACTTCCCCTTCATCTTGGAATGGGCGAAGCGATGTTCCCGCATAAAAACGCAAATGCGCCGCTTCGAATGCGGTCAAATGATTCGTCTGCAAATTAAATGCATGCAGTTGTTTGTAACAGTCCGCTTTGATTTTTCCCGAATACCAACCGTAACGATTGCCTTTAATTTTTGCGCGCAAATAAAGATTGCCTTGTTCCAGCGGAAATTTGATTTTTTCAGAATGCAAATACGCAGAATCATCTGCCGCTTCGAGGCACATATTTTCTGCATCGACAATTTTTGCATCTTCGCGGAATTGTTCATCGGGAACCGAGAAACGGTAATCGCGATTACCGCCAGCAAAAGCGATCGCTGCGACAGAAAAAATCGTTAACCAAATTCTAAGCATAAGTCCTCCAGCCGGGCCTTTCTCTCAATTTAAGTAAAAATTTCATTTTTATTTCAGAATTTTACTTTTCCTTCTTGTTTTTTTGCTTCGCCGCATAATCCGAAGGCGTTCCCATATACATAATTTTTCCGCCTTCATTTCCGCCCGAAGGTCCGAGTTCCACAATCCAATCCGAAAGGCGAATGACATCGGGCTGATGTTCGATGATAATAATCGTATTGCCTTGTGCCGAAAGCCTACGCAAAAGATTCCAAAGAATTTGAATATCTTTCAAATGAAGTCCCGTCGTCGGTTCATCCAAAAGATACAGCACGCCTTTGCGCCCAGCCCCGCGAGAAAGTTCTGCGGCGAGTTTCATCCGTTGCGCTTCACCACCCGAAAGTGTCGTCACCGATTGGCCGAGACGCAAATAGCCGAGTCCAACGTCCAATAAGACTTGGAGTTTTTTCACTATCTTCGGAATGTCTTTGAAAAATTCCATCGCTTCATCGATTCGCATTTCCAAAACATCGGCGATATTTTTTCCTTTGAATTCAACCGCTAGCGTTTCTTGATTGTAGCGTTTCCCGTGACACACATCACAGACTTCCCAAACATCCGAAAGGAAATGCATTTCCACAGAAATGACGCCGCGGCCTTCGCACGCTTCGCAGCGACCCACGCCGCAGTTATAGCTAAAACGATTCGGCGTAAAGCCTTTCATTTTGGAAAGTTCCATCTTCGCAAAAAGTTCGCGAATCGGATTTAAAACATTCGTGAAACTCGCCGGCGTACTGCGTGGAGTTCCCGAAATCGGACTTTGATCCACCGCTAAAATTTCTTTTACCGTCTCAGGGAAAATCGCTTGCAATCGCGCTTTACGCCGTTTTTCGCCACAGCCAAAAGCATCGGTCATTAGCGGCAAAATTTCATCCATCACAAGAGAACTTTTTCCAGAACCCGAAACGCCGCAAACGGTCGAAATACAATTCTCGGGAAAGCGCACCGAAACATTTTTCAAATTGTGCGTTTTCAAATTTTTGAATTCCAAGAATGCGGTATTTTTTTCAATCGGCGAAACGGCTAAATTGAGCATCGGCACAGAACCGGTGAGATATTTTACGGTTTCGCTCTGCGGGAATTTTTTGAGCGCTGCTTTTTTGGAAAGTTCTTTCGGGCTTCCTTCGGCGACAACTTCACCGCCGTATTCACCGGCTGCGGGTCCCATATCGATTAAATGATCCGCGCCACGAATCATCTCTAAATCGTGTTCGACGACGATGAGCGTATTTCCTAAATCGCGGAGTTTATAAAGCGACTCCAACAATTTTTTCGTATCGCTTTGATGCAGTCCAATCGTCGGTTCATCGAGAACATACATAACTCCTTCGAGTCCGCTGCCGATTTGACTTGCCAAACGAATGCGCTGCGATTCGCCGCCCGAAAGGCTGTCGCCGGTGCGGTTCAAATTCAAATAGCCGAGACCGACATCTTCGAGGAACGCTAAGCGTCCGAGGATTTCGCGGAAAATCGGACGCGCCACTTTTTCGCGAGATTTTTCCAAGTGAATTTTTTGGAACCAACTGCGGGCATCATGAACGGTCATCGCCGACGCTTCGCTGATATTTTTTTCTTGAATTGTCACCGATAAAATTTCGGGTTTTAAACGCATCCCATGACAATCCGGACAAACTTCTCCCGATTCTAAAATGCCAAGTCCCGAGCAGCGTTCGCAAGCGCCCCAATGCGTGTTAAAGCTGAATTGCTTCGGATCAAAAGCTTGACTTAAATAATAATGGCAATGCGGACAACTCGGGAAAAGCGAATGCGATTCTAATTTTCCCGTTTCGACGCGGACGGCAAGCGCATTTGAACCGTCGTGATAAGCGCGTTCCAAAGCGTTGGCTAAACGCAAAGCATTTCCGTCCGAAATCGGAATGCGATCCGTCACCGCATAAATTTCTTTCGCCGTTTTTGCGATGTTCGAAATCGGCAAATCTTTTTCTTTGCCATCGATGAAAAGTTTGCGGTAACCGAGTTCTTGCAAACGATCCGAGAGATTAGGAATTTTTGAAATGTCGCTCGCCATCCATTCTTTATTCGAATCGGCGATAAAAATCGGCGTTAAAATCGTCGCCATTTTCTTTTCATTTTTGAGAATGAGCGAATCGATAATTTGCGAGACCGGAGAAAATTCGAGCGGACGTCCGCAATGCGGGCAATGCGCTTCACCCGCACGCGCCCAAAGGATTCGGAAGTAATCGTAAATTTCCGTGAGAGTTGCGACAGTGCTTCGCGGGCTCTTCGATGCAGAACCTTGATCGATTGCAATCGCCGGAGAAAGTCCGCGGATAAGGTCAACGCTTCCGCGGTCAGGGCGCCCGAGAAAACGCCGCGCATAAGTGCTGAGAGTTTCAACAAATCGGCGTTGGCCTTCGGCAAATAAAGTGTGAAATGCGAGACTCGATTTTCCTGAGCCCGAAACTCCCGAGATGACAGTCAATTGATGTCGCGGAATTGTCACCGAGAAATTTTTGAGATTGTGTTTTCGCGCACCGACAACTTGAATATCTAAACTATCGACGGCATCTTTTTTGCGTTTCAAAATCGCAGTCGGCGCATGCACATTTTCCAAAACTTTTGCCAGAAATTTTCCCGTGAGCGATGCTGTATTTTTCGCCACTTCTTCCGGAGTTCCCGTCGCAATAATTTCTCCGCCAAATTCACCGGCGTCAGGTCCTAAATCGATAATCCAATCGGCGCATTTTATCACATCCATATTGTGTTCGATGATGACCATGCTATTGCCGAGATCGCGTAAGCGTTTTAAGCAATCCAACAAACGGCGAATATCTTCGAAGTGTAAACCCGTCGTCGGTTCATCCAAAAGATAAAGAGTTTTTCCCGTTCCCGGTCGACGCAATTCCGTGGCGATTTTCACCCGCTGCGCTTCGCCGCCCGAAAGGGTTGTCGAAGGCTGCCCGAGAGTCAAATAACCGAGCCCGACTTCTTGTAAAAGTTTTAACGGTTCCGCAATTTTCGGAAGACCCGCAAAAAATTTTACAGCGTCGTCGACGCTCATTTCGAGCACATCCGTAATCGTTTTGCCTTTGTAATGCACCTCTAAAGTGGGATCGTTAAAACGCTTTCCGCCACAGACATCGCAAGGCACCGCCACATCGGGGAGAATTTGCATTTGCACCATTTTAACGCCTGCGCCTTCACACGCTTCGCAGCGTCCGCCGGGAACATTAAAACTGAAGCGGCTCTTCGTATAACCGCGGACTTTACTTTCGGGAAGTTTTGCAAACAAATCGCGAATGTCGTCAAAAACTCCCGTATAAGTCGCAGGATTTGAACGCGGCGTGCGTCCGATCGGCGTCTGATCAATTTCGATGACTTTGTCGATAAATTCGGTGCCGGTAATTTTTTCAAATTTTCCGGGCGCTTCCGTTGCACCGTGAAAAATGCGGGCGAGTTCTTTTTTGAGAATCGTATTGATGAGGGAACTTTTTCCAGAACCCGAAACGCCGGTGACGACGGTGAGAATTCCATCGAGCGGAATTTTTGCATGCACTTGCTTCAGATTATTTTCTGCGGCGCCAAAAATTTCAAGGAAATGCGTTTCTGCGGTAACGGGTTTTCGCTTTGCGGGAATTTCAATTTTCAATTTTCCCGACAAATATTTTCCCGTGAGAGAATTCGGATTTTTTTCCAAATCTTCGACAGTGCCTGCGGCGACAATGCGACCGCCATTCACGCCGGCATCGGGACCGACATCGATGACGTAATCCGCATAACGCATCGTTTCTTCATCGTGCTCTACGACGATTAAACTGTTCCCTTGCGAACGCAAACGTTCCAAAATGCCGAGAAGCATTTCATTATCGCGGGCATGCAATCCAATGCTCGGTTCATCGAGAACATAAAGCACACCTTGAAGTCCTGCGCCGACCGCACTCGCTAAACGAATCCGCTGCGCTTCGCCGCCCGAAAGAGTTTTCGCCCCGCGAGAAAGGGTTAGGTAACCGAGCCCGACATGCACCAAAAAACCAAGACGACTGCGAATTTCTTTGAACAGTTCGTGGCCGATATGTTCTTCTTTTGCGGTAAGCGTCAAATCCGAAAAGAATTTTTCGAGTTTGTTCACCGGCATCCGACACATTTGATCGATGGAAAGTCCGCGGAAAGTCACGGCATTCGCCACCGGAGAAAGCCTCGTCCCATGACAAACGGGGCAATCGCTTTCGTGCATAAATTTTCGGAAATGCGCAATGTGCCAACGTTCCCACAATTCTTGCATCTGCGGAATAATGCCCGCTATTCCCGCCTTTTCGCTGCCAAAGAAAATCGCTTGTTTTGCATTTTCGGGCAGTTGATTCCACGGCGTCGTTAACAAAAATCCTTCGGCTTTCGCCAACCGCTCAAAATCGCGCCAACCGAAATCGGTAAAGATGATTTTTCCGTCGGCTTTTTGGCATTTGAGCGCGCCTTCTTTAATCGAAAGATTTTCGTCGGGAACAATTAACTCGGGCGCAAACGCAAAATCGCGGCCAAGTCCTTTACAATGCGGACATTGTCCGTGCGGATCGTTAAACGAAAACAGACGCGGTTCTAATTCGGGAATAGAAATGCCGCAGTCTACGCAAGCGAGCTCTGTTCCCTGCAAACGATATTCGCCATCGTCAAACAAAAAGGCGACGAGTTTTCCATCGGTTAAACGCAACGCTTCTTCTAACGCTTCTCGAATTCGCGAAATATTTTTGTTCTCGATGACCAATCGATCGACGACCGCTTCAATCGAATGCTTCTCATAGCGCACGAGCAGCGGAACTTCATTTGTGCGTAAAATTTTTCCGTCTACGCGGACGCGGCTAAAACCTTTTTCCGCTAAATCCGCAAGTTCTTTGCGGTATTCGCCTTTACGTTCTTGCACAATCGGCGCCAAAACCGAAAAGCTTCTTCCCGCATTTTCTGCGTACAAATTATCGACGATTTGATCCACCGTTTGCGCTTGAATTACCTTGCCGCATTTCGGACAATGCGGCGTTCCCAACCGCGCAAAAAGCAATCGGAAAAAGTCCAAAATTTCAACCGTCGTTCCCACCGTCGAACGCGGATTTCGATTCACCGTTTTTTGATCAATGGAAATCGTCGGCGAAATTCCTGTCACCGATTGCACATCGGGACGTTTCATCACCCCGATAAATTGCCGCGCATACGCCGAAAGCGAATCCACATAACGGCGCTGCCCTTCTTCAAAAATCGTATCAAAGGCAAGGCTCGATTTTCCAGATCCCGAAACTCCCGTCACAACGACGATAGAATCGCGGGGAATCGTAACATCCACATGCTTTAAATTATGTTCGCAAGCATCACGAACGACAAGAGAACGTGTCATGCGTTAAATATAGTAAACACTTGTGCAGTTTAGTTTATGAAAGCCTCCGATTTTCCCGCAAATTCTTTTCGCATTTATTGAAATAATTCGGGAAATTTTGCATTCAAACTCACATAACCTTGAAATGAAATGATGAGATGATCATACACGGGAATTTCTAATAATTTTCCCGCTTGATATAAAATCCGCGTTGCATTCTTGTCTTCTTCGCTCGGAATTAACGAGCCCGAAGGATGATTGTGCGCAATGATAATTCCGCTCGCCCGATCGCGAATCGCTTCCACAAAAATTTCTCGGGCATGAATCGGTGTGCGATCCGCAAGTCCTTCCGTAATCGGATGAATTCCCAAAATGCCGTTGCAACTGCTGAGCGAAATTTCGACAAAACATTCTTGCCTTTTAAATTTGAGAAAAGCCAAATGCGCAACCAATGCCCGCGGCGTTGAAACGCGCGTCATCTGCGTTCCGATAAAGAATCGACTCGAAAGTTCTAAGCATGCGAGAATTTGCGCCGCCTTCGCTCTCCCGAGCCCGCGAATTTCTTCCAATTCTTCTAACGTAGGCCGCCTCGCCGCCGCCGATAAAAATGTCGTCAATTCTGCCGCCAAATCAAAAACATTTTTCGCCGCCGTTCCTCGCCCGAGCACAAGCGCAAGCAAATCCGCCGTCGAAAGCGCTTCGGGCCCGTTTTTTTCTAACCGTTCACGCGGAAGATTTTTCTTTTCATTCACATCCATTTTTTTATTCCTTTTTCATTTTTTCGAAAACGTTCTCCTTTAAAGACGGATTTCAGCCGAAAAATGTTTCCTTTTTGCGAAATATTTTTAAAATTTTACAATTCATCGCATTTTTCAACGCATTTTTGCCCGCGAGATGAAAATTTCAATTCTCAATTTTTGTCAAATCTTTTGATTCTATTCCATTCGAAACAAGGAGATTATCCTGTGCATCAATTCTGAAAGCGACTGAAAACTTTTAATCGCCATTCTTTCTGCGTACATCACGATTTTTACGGGAATCGCCCTTTTCGGTTTTATCTGGAATTTTTGAAAAAATTTTTCTCGTAAAAATCATCGCTCGATTTTATCTTCAACGAAAAATAATTTAATCCACGAATGCGTCTTTGTCCACGAGCGATTCGCCGAAAAGAAATTCGGACAAATGGAACTGTTCGGATAGATTTGGAATTTTTGTCAATGGCTGAAAAGAGCATCAAAAACATTCGCAAAGAATTTCGGAAGCTTGGAGTTTTTTATACAAGTTCCAAGCTTGCTGAAATGATTAAATCGAGAGTTCCATTCAAACCGAAAAAAGTTTACGACCCGACTTGTGGATGCGGAAAATTGCTGCGAGTTTTTGACGATGATGTGTTAAAATTCGGTCAAGAACTAGACAAAAATGAATTGGCAAAAATTGACATTCCAAATTTTACGGGATATTCCGGCGATACTCTTAAAGATGATAAATTCAAAGACGAAAAGTTTGATTGCATCGTCGCAAATCCGCCATTTTCGATTGAATGGACTCCAGAAGAATTGAAAGACGACGAGCGTTTTAAAATTGCTCCGGCGATTGCTCCGAAATCAAAAGCGGATTGGGCGTTTATGCTCCACATTTTGCATCATCTTTCGGATGATGGAATGGCTTTCGTCCTTGAATTCCCCGGAATTTTGTATCGTGGAAACTCCGAAGAAAAAATTCGGAAATGGTTCGTTGAAAATAATTTCATCGAAAGAATTATTGAAATTCCAGGCGGATATTTCGAAGACACGAACATTTCAACCGTTTTAATCATTCTAAAAAAGAATCGTCAAAAAACGTCTATCATTTTTGAGCGAAACGGAAAAGAAATTGAAGTCGAAAAAGGAAATTTAGAGTCGTCGCTTAGTCCGTCAATGTATTTTCCAATCGAAGATAGAAAAGAAAAAATAGACATCGTTGATTTGGAGCTTTCGGCGGAAAATGGTTTCTTGAAAAAATTGAGAGCAGAACTTAGATTTACATATTTTGCAAATTCAAGCGGATTGAATCCGATTGATGTGAAAAGTTTCGTTGAAAAAATCAAAGATGAAATCAAAAAATTTGAAAAAGAATTTTTGACGGATGAAAATAAATTTCAAAAAGTGGAATTAAATCAAGTGGATTTGTTCGGATAGGATTTGGAATTTTGGGAAAAATTTTGTATATTATTAAAGCCTAAGTCGTTTACAAGGTTCGCCCTTGCGCCATAGGCAAGTTGGGTTACATCTGCTGCCAGAAAGATGAAAAATAGGCATTTGCGTTAGCGAGTGTCTATTTTTTATTTTATTTCGCTTAGCGCAAAGCAATAATAAACTCCATTAAATATCAAATAAAGATTAGTTTTGTTTAAATTCTTATCAATTCTTTTGATCGACAATCTAAACTCTTTCAAAACATCAATCAATCTATATTCTTTGTTATAAAAATCTATTGCAACTGAGTCAGCTTGTTTAAGCCCGTTTCTAAAATTACGTCCCAATTTTTTTAAACTTTCTACTTTTTTGAAATCACAAGAAATTCCATTTACATAAGCATCTGGTCTTTTATTTCCATTTCCATTCCAAGCTTCCGATAACATAGCAACCGCATTATTCGCATTTACCAAAGCTTGCGCCGTTTTAAGTTCCTTTTCGAAAATTTCACGGGCGTTTGAACTTTTCTCGCTTTCAACAATTCGATTCCGTGCGACGTATAACTGCTTGTTTATTTCTACAAAATCTTCGTTTGGTTGCCGTTGTTTGGCTGCGTTCAATGTTGTCAAAATACGTGCAGCACAAAGAGTTTCGTCAAGTCGGTTTCGCTTCTTGCTTGGTTCCGTGTAACTTTGCTTTAATCGTTCGACTTTCGCATTTATTCGCTTTCGGTTCGCATCATCTTCGCCACCTTGCGCCGTAGGCTTATTCTTCGGCGGTTCTTTCCCGCCGTTTCCAGAATTCTCTATCTGCTTTTGTGTTTCCGCTTCTTTGACTTCATACTTGCCGTCGATTTCTGGATCCCACATCACCATAGAACAACGGCATTGAAAATCTGTTCCCGGCATCCCGTGATACATAAAGAAATCACCAAAATACACCAAAACTTTTTCTAAAACTTAGTCAATTTTTGTCTATTTTTACTCACTTAATGCAAAGAAATTTTGCCATTTTTTGACACGTTCAGACTTTTCTTTTTCAAAAAACAAAAAATTTTCCGAGCAATTTACCGAAAAAATTTTCTATTCTTTTTGAAAATTCAATTCGGAGTTTTTATGGAAAATAATCGAAGCGTTCAACTTCATCGGATTTATCGACACTTTAAAGGAAAATATTATGCGACGCTTGCGCTGATTGTGAATGCCGAAAACGATGAGCCGATGGAGCTTTACAAAGCGCTTTATGGCGAAGGCAAATTGTATGTGCGAACGGTGAATAATTTTTTAACCGAAGTGGATAAAATAAAATATCCAACGGCGAAGCAATTTTATCGATTTGAAGTCGTCGAAGATTTTGAAAAATAATGCGCCCGTTTTTTGAAAATCAAAATTTTTGCTCATTAAATTTTTCGTTATTTTTCTACTTTTAACGCATGTTTACTCTTCCTTTAAAAGTGCTCCCGAGTCACGTGAACGCAAACCGCGTGATGCGCATTACGGGAATTTTGGATGCGTTACAAGACACATCGCTTTTGTGGCTCGATACCTTCCCCGCGTTTCATGAATTTTTGAATAAAAATGGACTCGGAATGCTTCTCGCTTATCGGCAAGTGGACATCATCCGCTTTCCGAAATACAAAGAAGATTTGCGCGTGGTCACGGGAGTTTTTGATTGCAAAAAAACTTTTGGTTACCGCAATACTTTCATCTATGACGCCGAAGGAAATGCGATTGTAAAAACGTGGAGCATCGGCGCTTTCGTGAATATGCAAAATGGCGAACTCACGGTGATTCCCGACGATGTTGCGGCAAAAGTGCAATTCACTGAAAAAGAAGAAATGGATTACTCCGATCGAAAATTGCGAATTCCGAAAGTTCCGTTTGAATTGCGCGATACGATTCTCGTGAAAAAAAGCGACATCGATTTTTACGGTCATATGAACAATAGCCGCTACATGGAAAAGGCGCTTGAATTTATCGACGAAAATCAAGTGAAGCGGCTGCGGGTTTCGTACAAGAAAAGCGCACAATTTGGCGATACAATTCTTGTCGAATCCGCCAAAACAGAAAACGGAGAATTTTTCCGTTTGCGTGCTCCTGACGGCGATGTTTTCACTCTCATTGAATTTATCACCGTTTAACGATTTCTATTTTTCGGTTAACATTTTTTGGAGAAACCGATGGACAAGCCTTCGCCCAGTACGGATTTGCAAATCCGAAACGTTTTCAAAAATTTTGGCAGCAAAGCCGTTCTCAAAGGAATTGACGTTGACATTCGTCACGGTGAATTTGTCACTCTTCTCGGGCCTTCGGGATGCGGCAAAACAACTTTGCTTCGCATTATCGGCGGTTTTGAAAAAGCAGATTCTGGCGAAGTTTTGTTAAACGGCAATGTCATTTCGAATCGTTCTCCGGCAAAGCGTCCGATCAATACGGTTTTTCAAAATTACGCGCTCTTTCCGCATTTGAATATTTTCAACAATGTCGCCTTCGGACTCAAAAGTCAAAAGCGTCCGAAAGAAGAAATTGAACGCCGCGTAAACGAGATGCTCGAACTCGTAAACATTACCGACCTCGCACGAGAAATGCCCGCGACACTTTCTGGCGGCCAAAAGCAACGCGTTGCCCTCGCCCGCGCTCTCGTCAACGAGCCCGAAATTCTTTTGCTCGATGAACCGCTTTCTGCTCTCGATGCAAACCTCCGCAAAAAACTCCAAGTGGAACTTCGCGAACTGCAAAAGAAAACCGATACTACTTTTATTTTAGTCACTCACGACCAAGATGAAGCGATTGCGGTGAGCGACCGCATTTTGGTCATGTATCAAGGTCAAATTATTCAAGACGGTTCTCCCGAAGATGTTTACGAACATCCCGCAAATCGTTTTGTCGCAACATTCATCGGCGAAGCGAATATTCTCGAATGCGACCGCGTTGCCGAAAATTTAGCGCAGACGAATTTTGGCAATTTGAAATTGGAAAAAGATCCGGCGTGGAAAATAAACGAAAGCGGCAAATGCCACGGCGGCATCGCAATTCGCATGGAAGATATTCACGTTTGCACTCCCGATGAAAATTTTTCCGAAAATGTTTTTCCGGCAAAAATTTTGCAGCGCATTTTCCGCGGCGATTACTGGGAACTGATTGCGGAACTTCCGGGAGTTTCTAATTTCGAAAGTTTAAAACTCCGCGTGATGACCGACCCCGATGAAATTTACAATCCGGGCGATCAAGTGAAATTGTACATGGAACCGCAATATTTGCAAGTGTTGAGCGATTAAGATGCAAGCGACCGAAGTCTTTGAAGGGAAACTCACAACCCGCAGCCGCATGCGAAAATTCGGCGCTCTTTTAACGGGCCCAGGAATTTTATGGCTTCTCATTTTTCTGCTTTTGCCGACTATTTTTTTAATGGTTTTAGCTTTTGCAGAACGCGGCAGTTACGGAAGCATTAACTGGAATTTTTCTTTCGCCAATTTAACGCGACTTTTCGGATTCAGTTCTTTCGGATGGTCGCCCGATAATTTGCTCATCTTGTGGCGCAGTTTAAAGATTGCGGTTTTCACCACATTTCTCTGTTTGGTTTTTGGGCTGCCGATGGCGTTCTGGATTGCAAATCATGGGAAAAGTCTACGCGCTTTTTGGTTTGCGCTAATTATGGTTCCGAGTTGCACCAATTTGGTAATTCGCACTTCGGCGTGGATGATTCTCCTTGGACCCGATATGTTCCCTGCAAGCATTGCCCGCATCCTCGGCGTTATCGCCGAAGGGGAATCGCTTTATCCCGGAAGTTTTGCGGTTTACATCGGAATGGTGAGTTCGATGCTTCCGTTTTCGGTGCTCCCACTTTACACGAGCGTCGAACGTTTGGATTGGGGAATCGTCGAAGCTTCCCGCGATTTGTATGCGGGTCCAGTCCGCACATTTTATCACGGCATTCTTTCGCAGATGATGCCCGGAATTATCGCTAGCGTAATTCTCACTCTCGTTCCGAGTCTCGGCATGTATGTGATTAGCGATCTTCTCGGCGGCGGCAAGTATATGCTCATCGGCAACTTGATTCAGCAGCAATTCGGTTCAGCAAGCGATTGGCCTTTCGGAGCTATGCTCGGTGTCGTTCTCATTTTGACAAGCGTCATTAGCCTTATCATCTTCCAACGAGTCGGAGGGAAAAATTTTGTCTAAGCGCAAACTTCCGTTCATCGTTACCATCATTACTATCATCGGTTTTATTCTGCTTTATCTGCCGATGTTTCTCGTCGTCGAACAAAGTTTTAACGCGAGCAAACACGGATTTAGTTGGAGCGGTTTTACTCTCGATTGGTATTTCGGACTTTTTGAAAATGCGATGGTACAAACGACAACTTTCAACACGATTATTCTCGCCGTTGTAAGTACACTCGTCGCAACCATTTTGGGAACTCTTCTCGCCATCGGTTTGCATCGCACGCCTTGGGGCAAAAAAATGCAGACCTTTTTTGAACTGTCCATCAATGTTCCCGTCGTCACTCCGGATATTTTGATGGCGATCGCTCTTGCAGTTGTCTTTGCGCTTTTCCGTTCTTGGACAACGATTTTTGAACCGGGAATGCTCACGATGATTATCGCCCACGTCACTCTCGAAATCAGCTTCGTCGTTTTGGTAGTGCAAAGTCGCCTGGTGAACATCGGAAAAGAACAAATCGAAGCCGCCCGCGATCTTTATGCGACAACTGCCGGCGCTTGGATTCGCGTCATTTTGCCGCAACTTTCGACGGCGATTATTTCGGGTGCGCTTCTCGCATTCACCCTTTCTCTCGACGATTTTATTTTGAGTTTTTTCACAAGCGGTCCCGAATCGCAGACTTTACCGCTCTACATTTACGGTTCATTAAAACGCGGAATTTCCCCGCAGATTCATGCGCTTTCGACAATCATTTTTAGCTTAACTCTTTTCCTTATGCTTCTCGGCGTTCTCAAAGGAATTCGAAGCGAACGCAAAGCCGAAAAGAAAAAAGTAATTTCCTAAATTTTGAAAAAGTTCACCCTCTTCAAAGGAAACAAATTGAAAAAACTTCTTCTCGCTCTTTTGGTTTTAGCCGTCGCATTTTTGGCGGGCTGCAAAGGGAAAGATAAATCCGCAGAAAAGCCGACAAAAGTCACGGTGATGATTTACAGCGAATACATTGATCCGGCAATGCTTACCGATTTCGAAAGCAAGACCGGTTACAAATTGCAGCTCGAACTTTACGAAGCGCAAGAAGAAATGATTAGCAAATTGCAAACCGTCGGCACCGCACAATACGATGTGATTATCGCAAGCGATGTCGTGATTCAGCAAATGATTCATCTCGGACTCATCGGAAAAATTGATATGAATAAAATTCCGAACCGCGTAAACATCGCTGATCAATTCCGCAATCCGAGTTACGATCCGACGAACGAATACACGATTCCGTATCTCTGGGGAACGACCGGAATTCTTTACCGCGATTCGACAATTGATCCGCTGCACGTAAGTTACAGCATGCTCTTCGATGCCAAGCAGACAAAGGGAAAATTCAGTCTCTTAGAAGAAAGCCGTTCGATGCTTTCGATGGCGCTTCAAGCAAAAGGCTTTGACGCAAACAGCACCAACAAAGACGAAATCAATCAAGCGGTCGAATATATTTTGCAAGCGAAGAAAGATCCTCATTTCTTAGGCTTCGACGGTTCCGTCGGCGGCAAAGACAAAGTGCTTTCAAAAATGGATTGGGCAGCTATCGTCTTTAACGGCGAAGCGATGGCCGCAATCGACGAAGATCCGAGTTTGCAATTTGCAATTCCTGAAGAAGGTTCGTTTATGTGGGTCGATGCGATGACCCTCAGCAGCAAAGCTCCGAATGTCGATGGCGCTTACCAATTTATGAATTACATTTTGGATGCAAACATCGGCGCACAACTTGCGAAGTATATCAATTATGCTACGCCGAACAACGCATCTCTTGAAGCGTTGGATAAAGAATTTACCGGAAACCGCGTCATCAATCCGACCGCAGACGAAATTAAGCGGATGGTATTCCTCAAAGATCCGGGCGACGCTGCACGTCTTTTCGACGAAGCGTGGACCATCGTCAAAACGCGTTAACCTTTTCATTTTGTTAACCCATCACGCACGCGTGATGGGTTTCCTTTTCAAATTTATCCCCTTTATTTTATGCAAAAAAATCGCTTTGAACTTCTCAAAACATCTTCGCGGTCAAAAGCCCGCTTAGGGAAAATTATAACCGGCCACGGCGAAATTACCACGCCGATTTTTATGCCCGTCGGCACCCAAGCAACTGTCAAAGGTTTAACGCCCCGCGATCTCGACGAAGCCAAAGCGGAAATTATTCTCGGAAACACTTATCATCTTTATCTGCGTCCGGGAACCGAACTCATTCGCGATGCCGGCGGCCTGCACAAATTTATGCATTGGCACGGACCGATTTTAACAGACAGCGGCGGATTCCAAGTTTGGAGCTTAAAAGATTTGCGGAAAATTCGCAAAGACGGCATTGAATTTCGAAGCAATTTAGATGGTTCAAAACATTTCTTTTCTCCCGAAAGCGTTATGATTGCCGAACGCAATATCGGCGCCGACATCATCATGGCTTTGGATGAATGTACGCCGTATCCGAGCACCGAAGCAGAAGCGCTCAAATCCCTCAATTACACATTGCATTGGACGCGCCTCGCCAAAGAATATCTCGAAAAAAATCCCCCGCTCTTCGGCTACGATCAAAGTTTCTTCGGAATTATTCAAGGCGGCATGCACAAAGAACTCCGCGCCAAAGCGATTGAAGAAATCAAAAAAATCGACCCCGACGGCTACGCTCTCGGCGGACTTTCTGTCGGTGAACCCGCCGAAACGATGTATGAAATCGCTGATTTCTGCACCAATTTAATGCCCGTAGACAAGCCGCGTTATGTGATGGGAGTCGGCACGCCTTGGAATTTGTTAGAACTGATTTTCCGCGGTGTCGATATGTGCGATTGCGTGATGCCGACGCGAAACGCTCGCAACGGAATGCTATTCACCAGCGAAGGCGTGCTTCATTATAAAGCGGGCCGTTATGCGAAATGCTTAGATATGGCTCCCGATCCGAATTGCGATTGTTATTGCTGTCGCAATTTTAGCCGCGCTTATTTGCGTCACCTTTTCCATTCGGGCGAAATTCTTGCGATGACTCTTGCGAGCATTCACAATGTGCACTTTTACTTAAAGCTCATGCGCGACGCCAAAGCGCACATCGCAGACGATACCTTCGAAGATTGGGCAACGGAACAAATCGTTAAGTTGCAAAAGGTCTGCGACTAGCAATCCATTCCCTAACGGCAAGCTCCTCCTGTTCTGCGAGGAGCTTTTTCTTTTCTTTCTTCTTGTAATCTTGTTTATGCGGCAAAAGGCCGAAGTTAAAATTCATCGGCTGAAAATCTTCGTTCGGGCTCACCAACTGATGAAGCAAAGAACGGATACAGCTTTCGGGCGGAAGTTCGTCGGTCTTTCCGTGTAAAAGCGTATTCGCCAAATTCCACGCCGCATACCATCCGGTCGCAATCGCTTCGGTATAGCCCTCGGCACCGGTAATTTGCCCCGCAAACCAAGTCGGCGGCAAATGATGCGCCGTTTCCACTTCGGATTTGAGCCGGAGAGTTTCGTCCAAAAGTTTTGGGCTTTCGATGAAAGTGTTGCGGTGCATTGCTCCCAACCGCGCAAAGCGCGCATTCTTCAACGCAGGAACGAGTGTGAAAATTTCTTTTTGGGTGCCGTAATGCAAACGCGTCTGGAATCCGACCATATTGAACAAAGTCTTTTCTTTGTTTTCTGCGCGCAGTTGAATGACCGCATACCATTTGTGCCCATTGTTCCCGAGTCCGAGTCCCACCGGACGCATCGGCCCGAAACGCAGCGTATTTTCGCCGCGGCGCGCCATCTCTTCGACGGGAAGGCAGCCTTCGAATAATTCCTTCTTTTCGAACGGACGCGGTTCTACCGATTCCGCTTCGCGAAGGCGACACACAAATTCATCGTAAGTTTCTTTGTCGAGCGGGCAGTTAATAAAGTCTGCGGAATCGCCCTTTTCCCAACGGTTCATGTAAAACGCGTGATCCATATCGATGGAATCGGTTTCGATGACCGGAGCAATTGCATCAAAAAAATGGAGACGTTCGCCGCCGAGCTTTGCAAAAATATCATCGGCTAAAGCATCACTTGCGAGTGGACCCGCCGCAACTATCGTCGGCAAATCTCCGTCTAAAGAAGTGACTTCTTCGCGATGTAAATGAATACGTTCTGCGGACGCGATTGCTTTTTCCACAGAACGGCTAAAAATTTCACGGTTTACCGTCAGCGATTCGCCTGCCGGGACGCGGGCTTCGTCTGCAGATTGCAAAAGAAAACTGCCGAGCATCCGAAGTTCCCGTTTCAAAAGGCCGTGAGCCGATGTCGGTTCCATGCCTTTTAAACTATTCGAGCAAACCAACTGCGCAAGGCTTCCGTCGCGGTGCGCTGGCGTCATGCGATTCGGACGCATCTCGTAAAGTTCGACTTCAAACCCGCGGGATGCTAATTGCAAAGCTGCTTCACAGCCCGCAAGACCGCCGCCAATCACACGCACTTGCATTAGTTCACCTTACTCACTTGGTAACCGTTGATATTTTTTCCCCATACCCGAGTAAGAGACGAAAGCATTCTGTCGGGTTCCACTGTCGTCGGGACAGGAGTATCCATAAATTCATCCAAAATGCATTCGCCTTGAATTTCGCTGATCATTCCGAAGAGAACTGCTTCCACAAATTCGCTGTGAGATTCTCCCGGAAAAATCTGCGCTTCAAATTCCTGCAACGCACGAGGTTGAACGCGAGATGGTTCATGGCTCGCTAAATTGTCCATCGTCCAAAAACTCACCGTTTTCACATCGTCCTCGGAAAGGGAAATTTCTTTCAGTTTCCCGCAGAAATCTTCCCATTCTTGAGGCTTTAAATTTTCGCAGCCTTTATGATAAGCCAGTTTTAAAAAATTCAAAACAGCCAAATAAGCTTCGCGATTTGTGGATTCTTGTGCGCGCATGGAATTTTCTTTTTTAGTGACGGAAGTGACGCATTCCGGTGAAGACCATCGCAATGCCGAATTTATCTGCGGATTCAATCGAAAGATCATCTTTCTTCGAACCGCCCGGTTGAACGATATAGCGAACGCCAGCATCGTGAGCCGCTTCGACGTTATCGGGGAACGGGAAGAATGCATCGGAACCCATGACGACTTCGCCGAAAATTTTCGTTTCGAGAGCCTTCAAACCGTTTGCATCCACGAGTTTGCCGTTTTCGTCAAAGAACTTCTTGGCTTCGGGCATGCGGGCAACGTTATCGCGAACGCGCGGCTGGCAAAGGCGCAAGTTACTATCGATGCGGTTCGGCTGTCCCGGTCCAAGACCGAGAACTTGGAAATATCCCGGCTTGTATTCGTAACCCATCACGATAGCGTTCGACTTGGTGTGCTTTGTCACGAGCCAAGTAAAGCGAGCCAATTCTTCTTTGTTCTTCGGGAATTGCGCCTTGGTAACGCATTCGAATTTTTCGTAAGTGCCCACATCGCGGTCTTGAACGAGCATTCCGCCGATGACGTGCTTATAAACTTTGCAAGTCTTCGCCTTTTCAATTTTGCCGACTTCGAGCAAACGAATATCTTTGGACTTGTTCTTCAAAAATTCCAAAGCGTCATCGTCAAAAGCCGGAGCGAGAAGAATTTCGACAAATTTTCCCTTCAAAAATTCTGCCGTCTTCAAATCCACTTTGCGAGTCGAAGCGATAACCGAACCGAAAGCCGAGACCGGATCGCCCGCCCAAGCCGCTTCCATCGCTTCTAAAAGAGTTTCGCCTGTCGCAAGTCCGCACGGATTCATGTGCTTCACGATGACGATTGCATTTGAATCGCTAAATTCGCGAGCCATTTCGAGCGCAGCATCCGCATCGACGATGTTGTTATACGAAAGTTCCTTCCCATGAAGTTGCTTTGCTGTTGCAAGGCTTGCTTCATTGCAGGTCGGGTCGCGATAGAAAACCGCAGACTGGTGAGAATTTTCACCGTAGCGAAGAGGCTGCGGATCCACAAATTTAAGATTCAATTCTTCAGACATAAATACCTCTAAATGGTAATGCAAATTTAGAAAATTAGGAATGAGAAGTGAGTGCGCACCGCAAAGCGGTGCTCCGCCTTCGGCGAGTTAGGAATGGAATGGCGCGGCTTCGCCGCGCGGGGGAGCGCGAAATAGTGATCAGTGATTAGTTGTCAGTTGTTGGAAACTGCGTGTCATCCTGAGTGGAGCCGTAGGCGAAGCGATATATGAAACTTGGAACTTTAGTTCCTTAGTTGAATTAAGCCCTTTGGGATAGGATCTAGCATTTTCTATTGAGTCCAAAAAAGGACTTCTTCTAATTCACAAACCAAGTGCTAGATTCTTCGCTCCATTACATTACGCTCAGAATGACACTACTAGATTTCCAGTGCTAACATTTCCCCCAGGCGATGAACCCGCTGGGATTTCAGTGATAACATTTCCTGGAGGAAATTTGTCCGCTAGAATTTGGCAATGACATTTCCCGGGGGAAATATGTTCGCTGGATTTCTGGAAATGACATTTCCCAGGGGAAATATGTTCACCGGATTTCGGGAAATGACACTTCCCCGGGGAAATATGTTCGCCGGATTTTTGGAAATGACATTTCCCAGGGGAAATATGTTCACCGGATTTCGGGAAATGACATTTCCCGGGGGAAATAAGTTCGCCGAATTTCTGGATATGACAATTCCCAGGGGAAATATGTTCGCCGGATTTTTGGAAATGACATTTCCCAGGGGAAATATGTCCGCTGAATTTCTGGAGATGAGATATCCCCAGGGAAATTTGTTCGCCGGATTTCTGGAGATGAAATTTCCCAGGGGAAATATGTTCACCGGATTTTTGGAAATGACATTTCCCAGGGGAAATATGTTCACCGGATTTTTGGAAATGACATTTCCCAGGGGAAATATGT